>JBJTNX010000157.1:0-18517 GCA_046074325.1 Sphingomonadales bacterium | reverse complement strand
GTCCGGAGCTGGCCAACTGCGCCATTGCGAGCCATATACAGGCCCAAGTTCACCGTTGGCATCGGCCCATTCGTCCCAGATACTGACGCCGTTTTCTTTGAGGTAAGCGATATTTGTCTCACCTTTAATAAACCACAGTAGTTCGTGGATGATGGAGCGCAAGTGCAGTTTTTTTGTGGTAATACATGGAAATCCTTCCGAGAGATCAAAACGCATTTGGTAACCAAAAACAGAAATGGTTCCGGTTCCGGTGCGGTCTTCTTTGTGCACGCCGTGATCTAAAATGTGCGAAAGGAGGTCGTGGTATTGTTTCATGTACAAAAACTTGCGTGAGTACGAAAATAGTAATTATTTTAGCCTCATGAAGCGCACCAGAGCCCTCTTTATCTTGCTTTTTATCACAAGTTTTACACAACTGAATGCGCAGGCAATCAAACGAAAATATAGAGGTGTCTATCTTGGTGCGATTCCTCCATATGAAATTAAAATTGGACAAGATACCCTCGTTGTTTCAGCGAGTAGAATAGAAATCTATTTAGACCGGGACAGCCTTTATCTTGAAATCGGAAAGTATCGCTATGCCTCGACTTATCGGCAAGAAAAGGTTGAAGATGAAATTATTTTAACCCTAGAACGAGAAAATTCTGGCGTCCCAGAGCAACTGATTTTAGATCCAAAGAATAAGTCAATGACGCGAAAAGGCTTGTACCCTCAGCCCGATGCTATTTTGGTTCGAAAGGGCAAATTACCGCGCAGGTAGCCAAAGACTAAAAGTTGTGCCTTTTTCAAAGGTGCTTTTAGCATCGATTTTTCCTCGATGTGCCTCTATGATGAGTTTGACATAATACAGACCCAAACCAAATCCTTTGACATCGTGAACATTTCCTGTCGGTACGCGATAAAATTTGTCGAAAATGAGACGGAGGTCTTCTTTTTTAATTCCGATTCCGTTGTCTTGAATTTCGATGCGGTAACCTTCTTTTTCAGCTTTTAACGTGATGTCAATTTGCGGCGCGTTTTTACAATACTTGACCGCATTATCTACTAAGTTGAAAAGCACGTTGGTGAGGTGAACGGGGTCTGCAAAAACCTGCGTAGTTTGTGCTTCTTTGTGGATGGTGAGTTGTCCGCCGCCGGTAGCTTGGTTGAACTCAAAATTTTCTTTGACATCGTCTAAAATGCTATCCAGAGAAACATTTTCTTTGTTCAAAATGACTTTGTCTTTGTCTAATTTGGCAATATTGAGTACGCGCTCTACTTGTTTTTCGAGGCGCTTATTTTCTTTGTAAATGATGCTTGCGTATTTGCGCATCCGATCAGGTTCTGCGTTGTCTTCTAGGCGCAATAACAATTCACTCGACAAGCTAATTGTAGATATTGGTGTTTTGAGCTCGTGGGTCATGTTGTTGATGAAATCGTTTTTAACCTCAGATAAGCGCTTTTGACGAATAATGATTCCGAGACTAAATGCAAAAAAGACCACCACAAAGACCACCACAATAACGAGGTAAATGAGTGGTGAAAAACTCGATGCAGCCTGTATTTGATCTAATTTAAGATTCGGAAAATAGACCGTAAAATAATGGCCATCTTTGGTCAGGTTTAGGCTTTCGGGCGTGATGCCTTTGATGGATTGCGCTTTTTTGGCATAGATCGAATCACGGTCAAAAGTATAAAGTCCAGATAACGCAATTGAGTCAGTAAAACAATCGTAGATTCCGAACAAGAAATCTTGCTGGATGTCCTGCAGATAAAATTCTTTTTTAAGTAGAGTCTCTAAATAAAAGGGTTGGATTTCGTCGCTAACATCGACTGTGTAGTGTTGGTAGCTAATTTGTTTGATGGCACCATAAACGGCACTTGGGTCCTCATTTTGGTTGATGGAAATAAGCACATTGCGCAAACCTGCTCGAGCTTGTTGGGCAAACTCGCGCAGGTTCAGGCTGTCTTCTCTTTGCTGAATATCAATGTATTCTTGTTGTAACTGACGGGTGTTGTGGATCCATACAAACTGAACTATCAGAATGCTAAGTATGGAAAAGATGCCAAGTATGGCTACCGCATTGACCGTCTTATTTTTCATTCAATTAAAAACCATTAACGCCGTTAACGGTAGTATATTTCAATACGTTTTTCTTTTCTGGGTGAATACGGGCAAAGGCAGATTGAACGGCTAGCGTGCCTTCATGGAATCCACACAAAATGAGTTTGAGTTTATTTTCGTAGGTATTAACATCGCCAATGGCATAGATACCCGGAATATTAGTGGAATAATCCAATGTATTTACTTTGATGGCACTTTTTTCGATTTCCAGACCCCAGTCGGCAATAGGGCCAAGACTTGGTTTGAGACCGAACAATGGAATAAAGTGATCAGCTGTAATGGTGCGCTCACCTTCTTTTTGATGGGTAATGATAACTTGTTCTAATTGATCTGCGCCCGCCAAACCAGTTACTTCGGCTTCAGTGACCAAATCAATTTCTCCGCTTTCAGCCATATCAATGACGCGTTGTACGGAGTCTAGGTGCCCACGGAAAGAGCTGCTGCGGTGCACCAACACCACGCGCTTGGCAATTTTTCTTTCGGCTAAATAAATCGACCAATCTAGTGCGGAATCACCACCCCCTGCAATAACACAAACTTTATCTTGGTACATTTCCGGGTTGCGTATGATGTATTCTACACCTTTATCTTCGAAGTCAGTTATATTTGAAATAGGTGGTTTCCTTGGTTCAAATACGCCAAGACCACCTGCAATCATCACAATTGGTGCTTTGTGCGCTGTTCCTTTTACGGTTGTTACTATAAACAGGCCATCTGCGTCTTTATCGATTGTCATGGCGGCTTCGCCTAAAGTAAAACCAGGTTTAAATGGCGCGGCTTGCTCCATGAGGTTATCGATGAGTTCCCCTGCCAAAATAGACGGAAAACCAGGGATATCGTAAATGGGTTTTTTCGGGTAAATTTCTGAGCATTGACCACCTGGTTGTGGCAATGAGTCAATAAGGTGACAGCGCAACTTGAGTAAGCCCGCTTCGAAAACAGTAAATAGGCCAACTGGGCCGGCACCTATGATGATAATATCCGTTTGAATCATGTTGTAAAATTAATAGGCTGGGAAAATAGGTTTATTGTTGAGGATGTCCTCTATGCGTTGCATTACCGTTGGGGTAAGCAATTCTTGAGCACTAAGGGCTTTCATATTTTCTTGGAGTTGAACCAATTTGCTGGCTCCGAGAATGACGGTAGATACGTTCGGATTCTTGAGGCACCAGGCCAAACTCATTACCGGCAGACTGAGGCCAAGTTCTTTGGCAAGTTCGGTAAGCCCGAGGACTGCTGTAATGCGCTCTTGCGTCAGGTTGCGCTCCTTGAGCCATTCTAAACCTTCCATTCCTAAGCGTGTTCCGTCCGGGAATTGATCGTTGTATTTGCCACTGAGAATGCCAGAGGCCAATGGAGACCAAGTTGTGGTGCCAAGTCCAACCGTTTTGTAAATCTGTGAGTACTCTACCTCTACTTTGTCACGCACGAACATATTGTATTCTGGTTGTTCAACGATGGGGCCAATCAAGTGATTCTGTTTGGCAAACATATGGGCCTCCATGATTTCTTGAGCGGACCACTCAGAGGTTCCCCAATACAAGATTTTGCCTTGCATGATGAGTTGGTGCATGGTCCAGACGGTTTCTTCAATTGGTGTCTGTTTGTCAGGTCGGTGGCAGTAATAGAGGTCAAGGTAGTCTAACTGAAAACGCTTGAGCGCTGCCTCGCAGGCCTCTACCAAGTGCTTACGGCTCAGGCCTTTTTGGGTGGGTAGTTCTCCACCGATTCCAAAAAAGGCTTTGCTACTCACCACATAAGAGTCTCTGGACCAACCTTTTTTCTTGAGGATGGCACCCATTACTTCTTCACTTTTGCCACGTGCATAAATTTCGGCGTTATCAAAAAAATTGATGCCTTGTGCGTAGGCGTAATCCATTAGTGCTTCGGCGGTGTCGTCTGATATTTGTTTGCCGAAGGTAAGCCAGGAGCCAAGAGAGAGTCTACTTACTTGTAGGCCACTTTTGCCCAGGTTATTGTATTGCATTTCCATCATTTGTAATTGCTATTTTGCGTTGTTTGTGTTTCCATATGCCGTTGGCCAACACGACCGATAAAATCATGGCGGCTCCCCAATAAAACGAAGTTTGCAGCAATTTGTGCTCTTTGAGTAAAACAATTGCCAATAAAATGGTGTAAATCGGTTCTAAATTTATGCTCAAGGATACGCTAAAGGCGCCTAATCTTTTGACAATATCTATTGTGGCTAGAAAAGCAAACGATGTACAAAGAATGCCTAAAAAGAGTAACCAATAGAAATCCGATGAGGTCATTTCGAATAATTGTAAATTCCATTTACCTTGACTGACAAAAAAGAGACTCAGTGCAATAAAACCCGTACTGAGTTCTGTAAGGCTCAGTCCGGGTGTCTCGGTTTGCTGCGCGAGTTTACCATTGGAAACTGAGAAAATTCCAGCACAAAGAGCTGACAAAAGCCCAATGCCGAGTGCCTTGAGTTCTTCTCCTTTGAAATCATGGGCAACAAAATAAATACCGCAGATTACCAATAAACCCATCCCAAATTCGATCCATGAGAATTTTTTCCCCATGATGAATGGCTCTAACCAAGTGACATGAAGTGTGGTTGTGGATAAACAAAGAATGCCAAGTGATGCCGTCGAGAGTTGAATAGAGGTATAGAAGGTGATCCAATGCAGGGCCACAACCAAACCAACTAAAATGGAATAAACCAATGTTTTGCCTTTGGGCAAAACCATTTTTTTGCTTAAAAACATATAAACTGCCAGCGCCAGTGCCGCAATCCAAAGGCGGTGCCAAACAATGAGCAAGGCATCTAGTTCAATGAGTTTGCCCAAAATACCGGTAAAGCCCCACATGAAAATGATGAGGTGCAGCAAGAAATGATAACGGTACTGTTGGAGCAATTGCTTTGTGTAAAATGATTAACGTTTCTTAGACCATTCGGCAATGGATTTTTCATTGGCGCGCACGTAGGCGTCGTCGCCATCAGCTTTCGCTGCCTCTATCGAGATTTTAGCCGTTTCGATTGCCCCTTTGTAGTCGCCATTGGCGGCTTGCAGTTGTGCTTTGAGGCGCGTCATCCAGTAAGCGGAGTTACCACGCATTTCTACGGCCTTGGTTGACCATTCGAGCGCTTTTTTGAGGTCTAAGTTTTCATTGAAATAATAGGTGGCTGCCGCATGGTAATCGTTGGCGCTTGGGCCGGCCATTGTTTTGTCGATACTCGCTAAAACTTTGGCTTTGGTGTTGAGGGTGAAAGGCAAGCTCACTTTGGTGTTTTCCCAAGTAATGAGTAAGGTACCGCCATTGTTAGAAAGCGCATCTATCTGAAATGCCAGGTTTTCCTGGTAATCTTGGAGTTTTTGAACACCTGCAGTTACTTGTAGGCGCACTTTTGTAGGATCCCAGGGTTCTGGAAGACCCCAGTTTGAATAATCGGTATAAAAGTAGAGTTCCCAATTCGTTTGCCCTGGTTTGGCAAATAGGGCATAAGTGCCTGCTGCTAGGGTGTCTTTGCCAAAAATAAGTGCTTCTGAGGTGGTGATTTTGGTATTTTCGTTGGCTCCCAAGCGCCACATTTGCCCATAGGGAATGAGGTCACCAAAAACAACCCTACCTTTGGCTCCAGGCCGAGCATACTCGATTTGAATGTCGGCTAAGCCAACTTTTTGTTGAAGTTTTGCAGCAGGACTCGCTTTCGGGGTTACGACCTGGGCACTCAATATTGAAGCCACACCAAGTGCGAAAAATAAAATAACTTTTTTCATAACTTTTATTGTTTAAACAAGCTGTTTGGTGGTATGTTCACCGGAATGGTGAGTTCCCAATTTGGCCTTAATTTAATTTTTTCAGGGTAAATAAATAATGGTTCGCATCTGGTCTTGGCCTCGAGATCTATGGCGTCCCATTCCTGATTCTGATTGAGGTCGTTGATCAAACGCAATTCGTAGAGCCCTGCTTCTAAATTTTCAATGGTCAGCAAATTGGTTTCTACTTTTATTTTTCGCTGAAGTGACTCTCCTAAATAAAGCGACACGAGTAAATCTGGTTGAATGGAGTCAAATTCCAAAAGAAGCGAACTAAGTGCAACTTTAGTCTGGCTCGTATCAGTAAGGCTTGGGTTGGTTTGCTTCAAGTCAGTGGAATTCGCTTTTTTGTTTTTTGGCTTTGACAGCACGAAAGATAGGGTGTCGTTGAACGCCGCATTGAGTAAGATAGGAGCAAAAAATTGGTCTTGGCTCTCTTTTGCCGCGCAGGCACCATCTTGATCTTCATCGATAAATGCTTTGGCAAAATAGGTGCCTTCCTTCAATCCTTTTAAATGAAGCTGACCTTTGGCATCAAAGCGTCCAAGGTAACGCGGTATTTTACTGGTGTCAGAAACGTAAAGCGCCAACTGAATAGGCGTTTGTTTGTTGCTAGGGAAGTATTCTTTTGCCTGCGCCATTAGTTCTAAAGAATCGAGTGTTTTCCCCGTTGAAAAGCGCCAAGTCATTAAAGAGTCGTTGCCTTCGGTGAGGTCTTTGATGCCGCCATTACTGGTGAGTGTGTAGGTGGTGTTGGCCTGAAGCGGATCTAAAAAAGAAATGCGTAAGTGCTTGCCTTTAGTTTCAAATTGCAAACGGCTGTCTGCAGGCATGAGCGTAATGCGCTGCTGGGCTTGATCTAATTTGATGAATTCATCAAAAATCAACAATTGCTCTTGTGCATTGACGTTACATTGTTTGTCGGAAATAGTTTGACGCAAAACCCTTGGTGGCGTTGTGTCTGTTTCACCGCCGGTAATGGTACCCACTTGCGCGCAAGCGCAAAGAAGTAATATGCTTACAAAAGCCCAGCGAACCATGTCATGAGTTTTTCGATTTCTTGTTGGTCCGTAGCGTCGAATGTGGACAGTTCTGTGCTGTCGATATCGAGCACTCCCCAAACTTCTTGGTCCTTGAATATAGGAACAACAAGCTCACTCTGGGATAGCGCGCTGCAAGCAATATGACCCGGAAAAGCCGCTACGTCTGGCACTAATTGAGTTTGTTTTGTTTGCCAAGCTGTTCCGCAGACACCTTTGCCAAATCCAATGCGCGAACATGCAATTGGGCCTTGGAAGGGGCCCAGCACGAGTTCGTTGTCTCGGACAATATAAAAACCAATCCAAAACCACTCAAAGGCCGCTTTGAGCGCTGCGCTAATATTAGCCATGTTGGCAACGGGGTCTTTCTCCGAGCCGATTAAGGCCTCGAGTTGAGGTAGTAGCTCAGCGTAGCGCGTAGATTTATCGGTAGAAGTAAAAAAAAGTTGTTCGGCCATAATGCTTTTACAAATTTCACGTTTTTAAAGCGATTGACAATCTTTTACTTTGTATTTTTCCGCTATGAACAAACAACTCCAATTCGAAAAGATCCTTTTTTTAGATATTGAAACGGTACCACAGGTCTATACCTACGAAGAACTCGACGAAAAGTCAAAATCGTTATTTGAGGCAAAAAACCGCTTTCAAATCAGCCCAGAGAAATCTATCGAACAGCTTTTCAATGATAGGGGAGGTATTTTAGCTGAGTTTGGCAAAATTGTGTGCATTTCAGTGGGCATGCTCCGAGAAAACTCCCTTGAAAAAACCATTCGCCTCAAATCGTTTTACCACGACGACGAAGAAACGCTGCTGCGTCAGTTTAAACAGCTGCTAGACGATCATTACAACACCCAGTTTCATGTACTTTGTGGACACAACAGTAAAGAATTCGATATTCCATATATCTGTCGTCGGATGCTCATCAATGGTATTGCTTTGCCAAATATCTTACTGATTTCAGGAAAAAAGCCCTGGGAGATCAATCATATTGACACCATGGAACTCTGGAAATTTGGCGACTACAAGACATTTACCTCCTTGTCATTGCTCTGCCATGTAATGGGCATACCAACACCCAAAGATGATATTTCTGGTGCCGATGTAGCCCGTGTCTATTACGAAGAACAAGATTTAGAACGGATCATGATTTACTGCGAGAAAGATGTCGTGGCACTTATTCAGCTTTTCTTGCGTTTACAAGGAGAGGCGTTGGTGGATGAATTCAATATTTCATCGGCAAGCCAAGCCTAAAAAAGAAAGCAAAAAAAAAACCTGACACGATGGTCAGGTTTGTGTGAGTGATACTGGATTCGAACCAGTGACCCCTACCCTGTCAAGGTAGTGCTCTAAACCAACTGAGCTAATCACCCGGGGAGTGCAAAGATACAAGATTTTTTGAGCATGCAAAGTCAATAGTGTGTAGTTTTACATTAGAATGAGTCACGACAAAATCATTTTAGGCATCGATCCAGGAACCACCGTCATGGGGTATGGGCTCATTCATGTGCAGAAAAACCAACTCAAGTTGGTCAACTTTGGCGTCATTCAATTACACAAACTCCCGACGCACCCAGACAAACTAAAGCGTATTCTAGAGCGGCTCAATGGAATAATTCAGGAATATAAACCAGATGAAATGGCCATTGAAGCGCCATTCTTTGGCAAAAACGTACAGTCAATGCTCAAGTTAGGCCGCGCTCAGGGTGTGGCTATCGCTTCGGCACTCAATCACAACATGCCTTTCGAAGAATATTCTCCACGTCGGGTCAAGCAAGCCATTACCGGAAGCGGCAGTGCCTCCAAAGAACAAGTAGCTGCCATGCTTCAAAAATTGCTAAACTTTCCAGAAATGCCTAAATATTTAGATGCCACCGACGGTTTAGCTGTAGCGGTTTGCCATCATTTTTCGAAAGGAATCGGAGAACACAACAAAGCAAAAGGAGACTCCTGGACCTCATTTTTGTCGCAAAATCCTGAAAGATTAAAGAAATGAACCAAGACCCAAGAGTTACTACCTATATAGATTCCGCTGCTGAATTTGCAAAACCTATATTAAATACTTTGCGGGCTAACATTCAGGCTGCAAATCCAGCATTAATTGAAACAATCAAATGGAATTTCCCTACTTATACCTATAAAGGAAAAATTGTATGTTTTTTTACTGGATTTAAACACCATTGTGCTTTAG
Source organism: Sphingomonadales bacterium (assembly GCA_046074325.1). GTDB lineage: Bacteria > Bacteroidota > Bacteroidia > Flavobacteriales_D > Crocinitomicaceae > UBA952. The sequence continues at coordinate 9,397 of JBJTNX010000157.1, read as the reverse complement.
GTTTTTGGAAAGCGGCCGAACTACAGGACCCAAATAAGCACCTGGAAGTAAATGAGCGCACAGCAATGGGGAATTTTGGAAAGATGCACACGTTAGATGATTTACCAAAAAAGGAGCTTATTGAGGAGTACATATCCCAGTCTATCGCTTTGATCAATGCCAAAACAAAATAATTTGTCAATATGAGTACTCAAAAAATCATGGTGTATACCGATGGCTCTTCAAGAGGTAATCCGGGTCCGGGAGGTTTTGGGGTCATTTTGTCTTTTGGTACCAAACAAATGGAGCTTAGTCAGGGATTTCGACGCACCACTAATAATCGAATGGAATTGCTGGCGGTAATTGTGGCGCTCGAACATATCAAAAACCGGAACTACACCGTCGTGATTCACTCAGATTCTAAATATGTCATTGATTCGATCACCAAAGGTTGGGTTTTTGGCTGGGCAAAAAAAGGCTTCAAGGATAAAAAAAATCCTGATTTATGGCAACGCTATCTGGCGCTGCATCCTCTTTTTAAATTAGAATATGTTTGGGTTAAAGGACATGCGGGGCATGCACAAAACGAACGCTGCGATGAACTCGCGGTGCAGGCAGCCACGCAAGCAGCCCAACACATCGATACTTGGTTCGAGGCGAACCCGAGTTAGTTTAGAGCAGAATTGAGCTATACCAACGTTCAATTTCAGCTACATTCTTGCCTTTGCGCACAGCGACGTCTTCCAATTGTTCTTGGGTAATCTTTCCAAGTCCAAAATATTTGGCTTCAGGATGCGCAAAATACCAACCGCTCACTGCCGCTGCCGGCCACATCGCCAGCGATTCGGTTAAAGAAACCCCAATTCTATTGGTTGCATCTAGCAGTTTAAATATACCGAGTTTCTCTTGGTGATCTGGGCATGCAGGGTAGCCTGGAGCCGGCCTAATGCCGCGATATTGTTCTGCAATTAGTGCTTCGTTTTCGAGTTGTTCGTTGGCGGCATAACCCCACGTTTTTTGTCGAACCTCGGCATGGAGATACTCGGCAAAAGCTTCGGCGAGTCGGTCGCAAAGTGCCTTGATCATAATGGAGTTGTAGTCGTCGTGTTTGGCTTCAAATTGTGTAATGTAATGTTCTATCCCGATGCCGGCCGTAACCACAAACGCCCCGATATAATCTTGAATTTGCTGTGTTTTTGGGGCTATAAAATCAGCAAGAGCAAGGTTGGGTTGCCCCGCCACTTTTTTTGTTTGTTGACGAAGCGTCAATTGTGTGTAGAGGATGTTTTTTGAGTTCGGATCGTAAATTTGGATATCGTCTCCATCGGCATTTGCCGGAAAAATACCGCTCAAACCTTTGCACTCAATGATGCGTTCTTCAGTGACCTGAGCAAGTAATGCTTGGGCATCATGAAATACTTTACGAGCTGCATCACCTACTACTTCATCATTTAAAATTTGCGGATACTTTCCGTGAAGGTCCCAAGTTTGGAAAAAAGGTGTCCAATCGATGTAAGCAATGAGTTCGTCAATTTGTGGCGTATGCATTTGCACACCAAGTTGCTTTGGAATAGCAATGGTTTGCGCATTGAAATCAAGTTGAAGGCGGTTGGCCCGAGCTTGTTCTAAAGAAAGTAGTTCCTTGGCAGCTTGGTGTTTGGCATGGTGCGTCCTGATTTTTTGGTAATCGGCGCGCAGGGCACTTAGAAAATCGGTTTTTTTGGCACCCAGTAAACTTTCTACCACGGTTACAGAACGCGAAGCATCGAGCACGTGAATGACAGCCCCAGAAGGGTAATGTTCTTCAATTTTTACAGCCGTATGGACTTTTGAGGTGGTGGCTCCACCTATTAAAAGTGGAATGCGCAATCCTGCGCGTTCCATTTCTTTGGCTAAATGAACCATTTCGTCGAGCGATGGCGTAATGAGCCCACTCAAGCCAATTGCATCTACATTTTGTTCAATAGCCGTTTGAATGATGACTTGAGGCGCAACCATGACCCCGAGATCAATGATTTCGTAGTTGTTGCAGGCCAAAACCACTCCAACAATATTTTTTCCGATGTCGTGGACATCACCTTTCACGGTGGCCAATAAGATTTTCCCTGCAGCTTCTTGTTTGCCGTCTTTTTCAGCCTCTATATAAGGGAGTAGATAAGCTACTGCTTTTTTCATGACCCGCGCCGACTTTACCACTTGTGGTAAGAACATTTGTCCACTGCCGAATAGGTCACCGACCTGATTCATGCCGTCCATGAGTGGGCCTTCGATGACTTGTATTGGTCGTTCTACGTTTTGGCGCGCTTGCTCGACATCTACTTCAATAAATTCGACAATACCTTTAATGAGTGCGTGTGCCAGGCGTTTTTCAACGCTTTGTTGACGCCATGCCAGATCAGCAGTCTGTTGTTTGACTTCTCCTTTGACGGTATCTGCAAATTCGAGAAGACGTTCGGTGGCGTCTGGTCTACGATTGAGCAAAACATCTTCTACGCGCAACAGTAATTCTGGTTCAATTTCCGAGTAAACTTCGAGCATACTGGGATTGACAATCCCCATGTCCATGCCGTGAGCTGTTGCATGAAACAAGAACGCAGCGTGCATGGCTTCTCGCACTTTGTTGTTGCCTCTGAACGAGAACGAAACGTTAGAGACGCCACCACTAACGTGTGCGCCTGGTAAATTTTGGCGTATCCATTTGGTCGCTCGGAAGAAATCAACTGCATTGTTCGCGTGTTCTTCCATTCCGGTGGCCACTGGAAATATGTTCGGATCAAATATGATGTCGTCTTTTGGAAAACCCACTTGATCCACTAGAATCCGATACGACCGCTCGCAAATTTCGATTCGGCGCGCATAGGAGTCTGCTTGCCCGTTTTCATCGAAGGCCATGACAATAACCGCCGCACCAAATCTTCGGATTTCTTTGGCCTGGGCAATGAATACTGCTTCTCCTTCTTTTAAAGAAATAGAGTTCACAATGCCTTTGCCCTGTAGGCATTTGAGACCCGCATGAATGATTTCCCATTTCGATGAATCGATCATAATAGGAATGCGTGCAATATCAGGTTCGGCTGCGAGTAAATTTAGGAAGCGCACCATGGCGGCCTTGCCGTCAATCATGCCTTCGTCCATGTTAACGTCTAGAATCTGTGCACCGCCCTCAACTTGTTCGCGTGCCACGGCCAATGCCGCTTCGTAATCACCGTCTTTGATCATGCGCAAAAACGCGCGCGAACCTGTGACATTGGTACGTTCACCAATATTGACAAAATTGCTGTTTTCATTGAGGACAAGCGCCTCTAGACCTGCTAATTTTAGCATGTTAATGATTCCATTTTCTTGGTGAATACTTTGAGGCAACTGCTGCAATTGCTGCGATGTGTTCAGGTGTAGTACCACAGCAGCCTCCAATAACATTGACCAATCCTTCTTGTAAGAATTGTTCTATTTGTGCAGCCATTGCCGCTGGGCTTTCATCGTATAGGCCAAATTCATTAGGCAAGCCAGCATTCGGATGTGCGCTTACAGCAAATGGCGCTTTTTGATGAAGGACCTGTAAGTAGGGACGCATCATGGAGGCTCCGAGCGCACAATTGAGACCAATGCTCAGGAGGGGCATATGGGAAAGCGATATTAAAAATGCTTCGGTTGTTTGCCCAGTGAGTGTGCGGCCCGATTGATCTGTTATGGTGCCGGAAACCATAATTGGTAATTGCGTGCCGTGTTTTTCAAATACTTGATCACACGCATACAGTGCTGCTTTGGCATTAAGGGTATCAAATACAGTTTCAATCAATAAGATATCTACCCCTCCATCGATAAGCGCCTCGATCTGAAAAGCGTATGCCTCAACGAGGTCGTCAAAACTAACTGCCCGAAAACCCGGATCGTTGACATCTGGAGAAATTGATGCGGTTCGGTTGGTAGGGCCAATTGAACCTGCCACAAAACGAGGCCGATCTGTAAATTCTAAAGTAACTTCTTTGGCAATTTTGGCACCTTGATAATTGATTTGGTAAACGGCGTCCTCAAGTTGATAATCTGCTTGGGCAATGGTTGTGCCTGAAAAAGTATTGGTCTCGATGATGTCGGCACCCGCCTGAAGGTAGGCTCTGTGAATTTCTTTAATGATGTCTGGTCTGGTGATGGAGAGCAGGTCGTTGTTGCCTTTGAGCGGTAAAGGATGGTCTTCAAAGGCACCTTCTCTAAAGTCAAATTCTTCGAGTTTATGCCGTTGGATCATGGTGCCCATGGCGCCGTCCAGGACGAGAATGCGTTGTTGAATGGCTTGATTTAATGCGCTGTTGGTCATAATTTGCTTGGCGAAAGGTAGAAACAGCGCGTTTCAACTTATCTTTTCCCGCTAGGGATCGGATTTGGCACCTTTACAAAACTGTGAGGTTGCCAAGGTTTCATAGGGCCTGTCCCTCCACCTTTCTGTATAAGTTTATTTTAATGAACTGCTGCAAAGTTAAGGAGCTTTTACGAACTACAAAGGCAATCTGTATCTATTTGCACCGAAATTTTCTAGTGCGCCAAGTAATTCAAGTTCAAATAGGTTGCTACTTAAAAGGGCTACTGGTTTGTTCAATGCCAAAACAAGCTCATCTATGGTCCATTGGTTCTTCATTTTAAACCGATTTAATAACTCAATTTGAAGCGGAGAGTACCGTTCTAGATCCGAATGATTTGCGGTTTGTGTAGGCGTAGTCCAATTCATAGTTTGGAGCAATTGCGAGGTATTGGTGAGCAAATGTGCCTGTTGATTTTTGATGAGGTCATGACAGCCTTCAGATTGCAAGTGGTGAATTGGCCCAGGAAAAGCAAAAACTTCGCGGTTGTAGTCATTTGCCAGAGCGGCGGTAATTAATGAACCTCCATTTCTCTTGCTTTCGATGACCACCACCGCGTCTGATAAACCGGCAATGATTCTGTTGCGCATCGGAAAATGCATGCGGTCGGGTTTGGTGCCGATTAAAAATTCTGAGAGCAAACCGCCAGTTTCTAACATGGTTAGGGCAAGTTTTCTATTTGCAACCGGATAAATGCGATCAATGCCGTGGCCTAGTACCCCAATAGTTTGTATACCTTCTAATAAACATTGTTCATGGACACAGGCATCTACACCTTGGGCCAAGCCACTGAATACAATGATATCTTTGGGCAGCTCGGAAATGAAATCTTTTATAAGACGAAAGCCGTATTCGGTTTGCTGACGCGTACCCACTACCGCAATGCACCGCTTCTTTTGCCAATCGATGGCATGCCCTCTGTAAAAAATGCCAAGTGGTGCATCCGGACAATGCCTTAATTTTTCGGGGTAGCCCGGGTCTGTTATAAAATGATAGCTCAGTTGTTCATTTTCTAAATATGGAAGCTGAGATTTTGCCCTTAGCAGCGCACCAGACCGATCTGTTTTTTCAAGTTGTGCAATAGGGATACTTGTCAATTGATGCAATACAGTGAGATTCAAATCAAAAAAATCTTTTGGATGCGCGAGTAATTTGAGCAGGCGGCGTGCCCGAATAGGGCCTATTCCATGGAGTTGAGTGAAGGCAATTTGATAGAGTTGGTCTTTGTTTTTCATAATTTTCTTAGCTTCGGATAAAGTTAGACCGAACCATTTGCAATGCATTCAGTAATATTTACGACATTCTTCTTCATTTTTTTCACACAGTTCTTTAATGCGCAAGACCTCACAAAAGACTCCATAAAAATCAAAATCAAAGACGAAAAAGGAGTTGTGGTGAGTGCAGCGCGCTTTGAAAAAAACATAGAGCAAGTCAATATTTCGATGGAAGTGCTTCGGCCAGAACTCATTGCCAATAAGGGTTTTTCAAATCTAGAGCAGGCCGTTGGTCAGAGCCCAGGGGTTTTTACCATGGATGGGCAAGTTTCGATTCGTGGTGGTGGTGGTTATGCTTATGGCGCCGGAAGCAGGGTATTATTGGTTTGGAATGGCGTTCCAATGCTGTCGCCGGATATTGGCGATGTTAAATGGAATGCCATTCCAATGGAACATGCTGCACAAATCGAAATTATCAAAGGCGCTTCATCTGTATTGTTTGGTAGCGGCGCCCTCAATGGCATCATTGCCATGAATGAAAAAGATGCGCCTTTAGATGGCGCGCTTTCAGTTAAGGTTCAAAGCGGTATTTATGGTTCTCCAAAACGTACCAGTATGAAATGGTGGGGTGCGCCACCTACATTTGAGCTCATAGATGTGTATGCAGCCAAACGTAAAAACAATCATGCATTAACGCTTGGGGTGAATGCCTTTCGAGACAAAGGCTACCGCGAAGGCGATCACGAATTGAGGGCTCGGATTCATGGTACCTACACCTATTTTTCGACAAAAGTACCTCAACTCAAAGCGGGTTTGTCATTTCATGCACAGGCTCAGGAAGAAGGCGTTTTTATATTGTGGCGCAACGATTCCATGGGCTACCAGGCGCTGCCCAACACACTCAGCGAACAGCGCGCGGTACGCTTGAGTGTTGACCCCTATTTGCTATTCGTGTCTAAGCATAAAACCAAACATGCCTTGCGAACGCGCTATTATCTGACTACCACTGGCAATGGCCTCGTATATGTCGATGCCTCACTTGGTCAGCTTTATTATGCAGATTATCAGGCAACAAAAAAGATAAAGAACTTCCAACTGGCCTTTGGTGCCACTTCAAATGTTAGTCAGGTTACCAGTTATATTTTTGGCAATCATTTAAGTAAAAACTTCTCTGCATATCAACAAACTGATTGGTCAAAAGGTAAGTTTGACATTCAGGCCGGACTTCGCTTGGAATATTGCCAACTCAACAAAGCAACTCCTGAGACCATTTTTGATTGGGGGCCGCTTCAACTTCCTGTATATCCAATCTTACGAATAGGAAGCCATTATGAACTTGCAAAAGCAACACATTTGAGGGCCTCTATAGGGCAAGGCATTCGCTTCCCTGCTGTTGCTGAGCGTTACATTTCCACAAGTGTAGGCGGACTTCGTATTTTTCAGAATCCCGATCTTCAGGCTGAGCGCGGTTGGGCTGCTGAATTAGGCCTTAAACAAATTGTGCGTGTCGGGGATTGGAAAGCAATGGTTGATGTTGCCGGCTTTATTAATTCGTATAGCAATATGACCGAATTTGCCTTTGGCGTCTTTAAACCCGACACAATGGCTTTTTTACAAACAACAAATCCGAGTGCCATCAACTATTTGTACAATTGGGTTGGTTTTCAAGCACAAAATGCAGAGCGTGCACGCATCACAGGTATAGAATTTTCAATGAGTAGTTCAGGGCATATTGGCGAACTTGAAATCCTGAGCTTATTGGGCTATACATACATGAATCCGATTAGTCTCAATTCGGACCCATCTTATGTGGCTACCTTCTCGGACACCACAAGTTCTATGCTTAAATACCGATTTAAACACCTTGCTAAGGCAGACATTGAGTTTAATTATAAAAAATACGGAATTGGCTTTTCTGGTCGCTACAATTCGTTTATGCGCAACATTGATATTGCTTTTGAGGATGGTATTCTTGGAACAGAAATCTTGGTGGGCATGGATCATTACAGGGCACTTTTCAATAGGGGAGTACCCGTTTTTGATATTCGTTTGAATTATGCCTTTTCACAAGAATTGAAAATTAATTTCATTGTCAATAACCTCACCAATGCCGAATATGTAAGTAGGCCAGGAGCCATTCAAGCGCCGCGCAACTATATGGTGCAATTGCAATACGCCCTGTAAAAATACGGACAAAAAAGTCCGTGAAAAGATTTAAATTCGCCCTAACCAAGCTACTATTTATGCGTTTACTTTTATTCCTTTTTCTGATCCCAGCACCTATTTTACTGGCTCAAAATGTCCAAATAGAGGTCTTAGATGCGCAAACCAATTCCCGCGTTGAAGACGCTTACGTCCATGTCAAAGGTGCCGCTCCAATCAAAAGTAAGAACGGCGAACTTTCTCTAAAACCCGATGCTTATCCGTTCGAGTTTGTCGTAAAAGCACCCTTTTACCAGCCCGCTACCATTCGCCTTACCGAACCAGGAAATGGCGTGTTTCAAGTTCCATTGAATCCTCAAATCAAGGATCAAAAAACTGTCGTAGTTGCTGGAAAGAGACGCCAAGCCATTGAAGAAATACCAGTTTCCATGGAAATCTTGAGGCCTCAACTCATCGACAACAAAGGCATCACCGACCTAGAGCAAGCAGTGGATCAAACCCCGGGCGTTTACACCATGGACGGTCAAGTTTCTATTCGCGGTGGCTCCGGCTTTGCCTATGGCACCGGTAGCCGTGTGTTGTTGCTATGGAATGGCATGCCTTTACTTTCTGGCTACGCCGGAGACACCCAATGGAACGCCATTCCCATGGAACAAGCCAGTCAAGTAGAAGTCATGAAAGGTGCGGCTTCTGTGCTTTATGGGAGCGGCGCACTCAATGGCGTCATAGCCCTAGCCGAAAAAGAGCCTACACTCGAACCCGTAACCAAAGTAAAAATGCAATATGGAATTTACGGTGCACCGCGCCGTAGTTCGCTCAAATGGTGGGAGGTCCCACCAATGAACCAGCAACTAGAGGTTTTTCATAGCCAACTCAAAAAGCGCTTTGGTTATACGCTATCCACTACCGGCTTCCACAACGACGGTTACCGAATCGGAGAATCGGAATACCGTGCAAGAGTTTCGGGAACGCTTTATGCCAAAGCCATCTTGGATAAGCGCCTGAAGGCGGGTTTAGGGTATAATTTTCAGGTACAGAAAACCGGTAGTTTTTTAATTTGGCAAAATGATTCTTTGGGCTATACACCAAGTGGCTACGGCGACACCACCGCTGGCGCCTCAACACTTAGCTATAATTTTGGTCAAAGGTTGTTCATTGACCCTTACGCCAAATATATTGACCAACACAACAATGTCCATTCACTAAAGACCAGACTTTATTGGGTTTCAAACGAGAACTTGAGCAATGCAAGTCAAAGCAACGCGGCAACCATTTATTATGCAGATTACACCTTTCAACGCAAATTCGGAGCGGGTAGCACACTAAGTTCTGGCCTAACAGCTATTCAAAATGTGGTCACTTCACAACTTTTTGGCAATCATCAGTCTGAGAACTATGCCGCATATTCTCAATTGGAATACCACAAAAACAAACTAGACCTCAGTGCGGGATTGCGTCTTGAGTACTTTGAAATGGACAACAACCCACCAGATTCTCAGTTTCAATGGCTAGGAAAAAACAAGCCCACGGTTCCAGTTTACCCCGTCGTGCGCACCGGCATGCACTATGCGCTCAAGCCCTTCACGCACTTGCGCGCAAGTCTTGGCCAAGGTATTCGTTATCCAAGTGTGGCAGAACGTTTTACTCAAACCTCAGTTGGTGCACTCAATATTTTTCCAAACCCTG
>JBJTNX010000156.1:0-3347 GCA_046074325.1 Sphingomonadales bacterium | reverse complement strand
AAAGAATGTGTCAAAGAAATGACCATTAAAGCAGGCCAAAAATGTACTGCTGTCCGGCGAATAATGGTTCCAGAAAACTTACTTGACGAAGTTCAAACGGCCTTGGCATCTCGCTTGGCTGGCACTAAAATAGGCGATCCTTCTGCCGAAGGCGTGCGCATGGGATCCTTAGCAACAAGATTACAGGTTGAACGTGTTGCCGCCAATGTTTCTGAGTTGGCCAAAAGCCAGCAAATTGTATATGGTGACCTAGACGGCTTTGAAGTTGTTGGGGCCAACAAACAAACAGGCGCATTTTTTCCACCAATATTATTCCGCAATGAAAAGCCATTTATTGCAACTGCTTGTCATGACATAGAAGCGTTCGGCCCAGTGGCCACCATTATGCCGTATAAGGACATGCCAGAGGCAATAGAATTGGCAAAAATGGGCAAAGGATCATTGGTTTCTTCGATTGTCACGCCAGATAACTCAGAGGCAATAGAATATGTTGTGGGCGCTGCCAGCATGCACGGCCGCATTTTAGTGCTCAATAAGGATTGTGCCAAAGAAAGTACAGGCCATGGTTCACCCATGCCTTTGCTAACCCATGGGGGTCCAGGAAGAGCGGGTGGCGGCGAAGAAATGGGTGGAAAACGAGGTGTTTTGCATTATTTACAGCGCACCGCTATACAAGGTCATCCAACGACCATAACAGCCATAACTAAGCAATTTCAAGTAGGGGCACAAATGCCAGAAGCCCAACCACATGTATTTAGAAAACATTTCGAAGAATTAGCAATTGGAGAAACCGTGTTTACCCACAAACACACCGTCACAGATGCTGACATCGTTAATTTCGCCAATGTTTCAGGTGACAACTTTTATGCCCACATGGATGCTACCTCTCTTGAGGGCACCATCTTTGAAAGACGTGTGGCTCATGGTTATTTCATTTTGTCAAAAGCAGCGGGTTTATTTGTTGACCCTAAAAAAGGCCCAGTTCTATTGAATTATGGCATTGAGGAAGCGCGCTTCACTAAACCAGTTTACCCAGGCGCAACAATCGGTGTACGCTTTACGGTTAAAGAAAAGGTTGATCAAGAAAAGCGCAGCCCCGAGGACATCTCAAAAGGAATAGTGAAATTCTTAGTGGATGTCTATGACGAGACAGGTGAAACCGTTGCGCTCGCTACAATTCTTACAATGGTCAAGAAAATCAACCAGGATTAAACGCTCAGACTTTTAGTTATTTTTCTTCTTCGGCAAACTCTATTTCGAGTTTGTCTACGTCGTAATCTGTCTCTTCGTTGTATATATCGAAGAAAGGCTCTTGGAAAGAGCGCATGCTAAATTTGCGTTCTAAGGACAGCAACAAGGCAGGAAGAATAATAAGGTTGGTTGCCATGCCGACCATAATGGTTATGGATACCAGTAAGCCCAGCGCTTTTGTTCCGCCAAATTGAGAGAATACAAACATTAAAAAGCCGAAGAATAAGATCACTGAGGTGTAGAAAATACCGAGTCCGGTTTCGCGTAGTGAATGTAAAATAGCAAAGCGAACATCCCAACCATGTTGTTTGAGCTCATTTCGGTATTTTCCAAGGAAGAGAATAGCGTTGTCTACAGTTATACCAAGGGCAATGCCGAAGACTAAAATTGTTGAAGGTTTTAGCGGGATTTGGAAATAACCCATGATGCCGGCAGTAAATAACAGCGGGATAATATTAGGAATCATAGAAACCAGGATAATCCTGAGCGATCTAAACAAGAAAGCCATCATGATGGCGATAGATACCACTGCAAAAATGAGACTTTGTAGTAGGTTGACAAAAAGATATTTTGTCCCTTCGGTTTGTACCACTTTGATCCCCGTGAATACCAAATCATATGATTCCGCTTCAATAGCTTTTTTAAGTTTTTTATTGAAATGGGCAGACCCCATATATGACTTGATTTTATCGGGGTTCATATCAAAGGCCATTTGCTTTTGATCATTGCCATTTGAAATCAAGGACGTTAAATTATTGAAGACACCAGTGTGTTCGTAGATGATGCTATCCATGGCGCCAGTGCTTCCCTTAACAATCTTGCTATATAGACGATCAAGTGTTGGTTTGTCTGGATTGAGAATGTTTTCGGTTTTAATTTTGAGCGCATCTAGTGTAGGACCAACCTTATCGATACTGAGGTCTTTCATCTGCATGCGAATTCGAAGCGTAGTGTTAGTGGTATCGACTAGACTTTTTAAAGAGACTGCGCCACCATTTAAACTGCTTAAGTCCAGCTTGTCTATGTATTTTTTGAGCCGAAGTTTATCGCGATTAGAAATCAAGGTGAATTTGCTCGGGTCACCTCTATGGTAGGCCATATTGATAGACTTGATGAGGTCTACATAGGAAATACTCTTGGAAAAAAGTGTGTCTTTGGCAAAAAGTTGCTGTATTGATTCCACTTTGCGCATGGTTTCAATATTAAATAAGCGCCCCTTTTCTTTGTAGTTGACGGTAATTTCGAAAGGTATAGAACCGCCAAAATGATGTTCAACAAATTTAAGATCAAGGAGTATTGGGTCGTCCTTTGGGATGTCGCTGGTGACATTTCCGGTCGAAATAATTTTGGTCATTCCGTATAAACTAAAAATGACCAATAAGATAGAGGATGCGTAAATCCAAGGGCGGTATTTGGTAACGATTTTTACAATGATTTCAATGAATCCTTGAGAATATACGCGACTCAGGTGTTTGAGGTGACGTGGCTTAGGTGGTTTAGCGAAGGAGGCGAAAATAGGAATAATGGCCAAAGAGAGCACAAAGACCACCATAATATTCCAACTCGATATGATGCCAAACTGCGCGAGCTTGTCAGAACTCGTGAAGGTAACAAATCCAACAGCGGTTGTGAGGTTGGTGAGAAATGTAACGGAACCAATACGCTTAACCATTACAAAGAGTGCGCGCATTTTGTTTTCTAACCGCACATATTCTTGATGGTAACGGGTAATTAAAAATACGCAGTTTGGAACGCCAATGACAATGAGTAGTGGCGGGATGAGCGCCATAATAATGGAAAGCTCGTAACCCATAAATGCAATGCTACCTAAGGCCCAAATTACAGATATAAATACTACTGTATTGCACAGCAGCACTACATAAAGAGACCTGAAGAAAATGAAAAGCAGCAACGAAGAAGCAAAAATAGAGAGCGCCAAAAAGATGTACATCTCTGCTACAATTCTTTTGCCTACTACAACCCTGATATGCGGAAGTCCTGCAAAGTATACTTTGCCAAAGTGTTTTTCGTATTGGTTGGCAAGCGCTTCGATTTTAAGTACAACCCCGGATTTTTTTGGATTCGATAGCACTTTT
>JBJTNX010000155.1:0-2912 GCA_046074325.1 Sphingomonadales bacterium | reverse complement strand
GTCACCGAATAGTTCGTTTTCGGTATGCACACGCAAAAGCGATCTTTTCTGAAATTCGTAATGACCCGCTGCAAATCGTTCTAAAGTTTGACCTATTTGATCTTTGGATAAATTGGAGAGGAAACCCAAACGCCCGGTGTTTATACCAAGAATAGGAACATTTGAATCGCGTACAAATGAAACGGCTTTTAGAAAAGTACCGTCACCGCCGACGCTGATCATGAGGTCAACATTTGATTTGAGGTCATTGTGGGTCTCAAAAACAGCATACGATTGAGGCCACTGAAACTTATTTTGTAGTTGCAGTGCCAATTCGTTTTCTAATAGTGGTTGCCAACCCAGCTGGACGATACCGCTAAGGAGTGCTTCAAAAACGGGTACATCTGCCTTTGAAACTTTTTTGGCGTAAATAGCAATTTGTTTCATTACATGCTCAGATAATGCATGAGTTCTTGGTAGCGCTCCTGTAGTTCATTAGGCTGTTGGGTATTGTCAAAACTGGCGAGCACGTGGTAATCATAGCGCTCAAAGGTACGGATAATTGCGCGTAGGTTTTGCTGATTGATGCGCAAGTTGACTTGTATTTTTGTGCTGTCAGGTAGATAGGTAACAAACAAGTTTAGAATCTTAGCTTGGTTGCTCTCCACAATTTGCGCAATTTGGGCTAAGGTATAGTCGTTGGCATTCATTTCCAAAACCAACACCGAACCGGTTTCGTGGAGCCCTCCGGTTTCTGCCAAAAGCTGCAACAACTCTTGTGCGCTGATTACGCCCAAAAACTGTTCTTGGCGGTCTAAAACAGGAAGTACTGTCAGTTTAAATAATGCAAAATGCTGCAACAGGTCAAATAAATGTGCATCGGCATATGCAAATGGACGAGGCAAGTGCTGAAAAAGCTCGTCAAGTGTTGGTTCTAGGGTTGTTTGATCGAGTAATTCTGATTCAGAGATAAGTCCGACAAAGTTGCCATTTTTGAGGACGGGCAAGTGATTGACTTGAAATTCGTCCATCCAAAAAAGCGCTTTTTCGCCAGAATCTGTGTGCAGAAGCGGCGGTATTTTTTCAGAGAGAATGGTTGAAGCGCGCATAGTGGGTGCAAAATACTAAAATCCTTGAATGTTTTGTACTTTTGCAACTCAATTATTGTGCCATGACCAGACTCAGCGTGAATATCAATAAAATAGCGACCCTTCGCAATGCACGCGGTGGCCAAACACCCAATGTGGTGCAATTTGCTATTGATGCCGAGCGCTTTGGCGCACAAGGCATTACCGTTCATCCGCGTCCGGATCAGCGGCATATCACTACACAAGATTGTTATGACCTCGCAAAGGTTGTCACGACAGAGTTCAACATAGAAGGTTATCCCGACGAACGTTATTTACAACTCATTGCAGCGCTCAGACCGGCTCAAGCTACACTCGTACCTGACCCGCCTGGAGTCCTGACCTCTAATGCTGGTTGGAATTGCATCGAACAGACAAAATTCCTTGATCCTATCATTGCACAAATCAAGGCTATGGGTGTGCGCGTTTCGTTGTTTATGGAAACAGACCTCGAACAAATTAGCTGCGCAGCTCAACTAGGCGCTGACCGCATTGAACTTTACACGGGTCCATATGCAGAATATTACAATGAAAACCCAACACAGGCTGTAGCGCAATACACAGCAGCCGCCCAGCACGCTCATCAACTTGGATTAGGTATTAACGCTGGTCACGATCTCAATCTTGACAATTTAGCTTTTCTTAAAAAATCATTGGTGGGCCTAGATGAAGTCTCTATTGGCCACGCGCTCATTTCAGATGCGCTTTATCTTGGCATTGAAAATACTATACAGCGCTACCTTTATGAATTGCGCGAAGGGGCCTGATGTATGACCCGCTGGGGATAAGGAATTTCTACATTATAGGCACGGAACAAACGGTCGATTTCTAACCTGATTTCGGATTTGTAATTGTTGATATCCCAGCTCTGATCGGCCCAAAAAATAAGTTCTAATTCAAGACCTGAATCACCGAAATCGGAAAGGCGCATTAGGACAGGTTGGTTTTTCTTCACTTTCGGATGCGCCAAAGCCGCTTGTTTCAGTAAGCGCTCAATGAGTAATAAATCCGAACCATAAGCCACCGAAAGTTTAATGGAAAACCTGGTCAGTTCTGAGCCATGGCTCCAGTTTTCAATGCGGTCTTGGGTCAGGTGGGTGTTTGGAATAATCAGGACGTTGCCCTCTCGGGTTTGTATTTGCGTGGTACGCACATTGATCTTGACAATTTTAGCGACCATGACCTCGTTGTTCTGACCGGTAATTTTAGATTTACCCGCAATTTCGACGATGTCACCAACCCTGAGATTCCCCTCAAAAAGCAGTACAATACCGGCAATCATGTCTTTGAAAACATCTTGTAAACCCAGACCTAAACCCACCAAAAGCCCTACCGAACTGGTGAGTAGTATCATGAGGTCAATACCAAGCAAGCGAAAACTCAACAAGATCGAGGTGACGTAAATGATGTATTTGGCGATTTGATTATAGACGAACTCGGTGCCGGCGTCAAAGTCTTGGCTTCCCTTGAAACGGCGCGCAAAATAGAGCCTAGTAAGGTTGACGGTTATTTTAGCACCGAAGAAGACGGAAACGACAATTAAGATGTCGGCAAAGTCTATTTTAAATCGGTCAAAAGAAAGCAGCTTGAATTGCAAAAAATCTTGAAAAGTAACATGGCCGTTGTTGTAGCGAAAACTAAGCACCGCTACATAAATAGCTACTAAATAGACACTTTGGCTCACGAGTTTAAGTCGTGCCATTTGCTTGGCCTCTAGCTGTAAATTGGCGCTTCGTACATAACCCTTAAGGGCTTTATGAACCAAACGCCTAAGTACGGCTGCGACTAAAAAAATGAGCAGCAAAA
>JBJTNX010000154.1:0-3399 GCA_046074325.1 Sphingomonadales bacterium | reverse complement strand
ATCCGGGATGCCCGCTTCAGAATGTGTGACCCAAATGCTGCTTGCATTGGAGAAAAAGAAAAGGGAGGTGCTCATTGGTAGAAAAGAATTGCTTGCTGTATACCTCAAGCGCTTTTTGCCCAAATTATTTTGGCGTATTATTCCCAAGCAAAGCGCAACTTAAAAGCATTGAACAAAAAAAAGGGCTGTCTCACAGAGACAGCCCTTTTTTATTTCAGGTGAACCTGAATTAGTTTACGCTTTTAGAAAGGTCTGCACCTGCCTTGAAACGAACTGTGTTTTTAGCAGCAATTTTGATAACTGCACCAGTCTTAGGGTTGCGACCATTACGTGCATTTCTTTTAGAGATTCCGAAAGAACCGAAACCTACCAAAGAGATAGAGTCACCTTTAGCCAAAGCACCAGTAGTAGCGCTTACAAATCCGTCTAATGCACGTTTTGCATCAGCTTTTGACAATCCTGCAGACGCTGCGATTGCGTCGATCAATTCAGCCTTGTTCATAATAAGTTAGTTTTAATTAGTTAGTAATTAATTATCGAAACAAATATATCTGAATATCAATGCCGACAAAGGATTCAGCCCAAAAAAAGTGGCAAAATGTTGAAAAAACACTCATTTTGTTGATAAAGCAGGCTAAAATGCCCGTCTGTACTGGCTTATAAGAACATTTTTACCGGATTTTTGTACTATGCAAATGAAAGTAGGAATTATCGGATCGGGTATTGGAGCCTTGGCCAGTGCCATTGAACTTAGAAAATTAGGTTTAGAGGTGAGTGTTTTTGAGGCCAATGCCCAAATTGGCGGTAAAATCGTCGAGCAACACCTTGGTGCATATCGTTTTGACATGGGGCCGTCGGTGTTTACTGAGCCTGAACTCATGCAAGGTTTGTTAAGCAGTTTGGATCCTAGCGCCAACTTTCGCTATCATCAATTACCGGAATCTTGCCGGTATTTTTTTAACGATGGGCAGCACCTCACTATTCCTGTTGGAAAAGAGCAGGTGGCGCAGACCCTCCGAGACGCATTTGGAGAAAACCAACAGACCGCATTACGATACCTAAAGCGTATTGAGAAAAATTACCGTGCCATTTATCCGGTGTTTATCGAGGTGTCTTTGCACCGATTCAAGCATTTCTTCCAATTTCCACTATTGAAAGCGCTTGTGCGCTTGTTTAAGTACGGTTTGCATCAAACCATGCATTTGCAGAACCAAAAGTCTTTTAATAATCCCAAAACCCAACAAATTTTTGACCGGATGGCTACCTACAACGGCAGTTCGCCTTTTTTGGCACCGGCCATGCTCAATATCATATCTCAACTGGAATTCAATGAAGGCCCAGCAATGCCGGTGGGCGGAATGGCTCAAATCACAAAGCAAGCTTTTGAATTAGCCGCTAATCATGGCGTCCAATTCTACACCAATGAACGCGTTACCGCTATTCAGCATCGCAATCAGCGAGTCGTTGGATTGCAAACCACAAAGGCCAATTACCAATTCGATTTGGTGGTGTCCAATATGGATATACACTTTACCTACGAAAAACTGCTCGCTCAAATCAAAGCGCCTGCTTTTTTGCTTAAACAAGAAAAATCCAGTTCTGCTGTCGTATTTTATTGGGGTATAAACCGCAACTTCGATCAATTGGGTGTACATAATATCTTTTTTGCCGAAGACTACCGGGCAGAGTTTGCCGCCATCTTTGAGACCAAAACGCTGTATCATGACCCAACCATTTATGTGCATATTTCATCGAAGGTAGAATCTTCAGATGCGCCTGCAGGTAAAGAAAACTGGTTTGTAATGGTCAATGCCCCAATAAATCAAGGGCAAAATTGGGATCAAGAAATTCAGCTTTTAAGACAACGCATTTTAGAAAAGCTATCCAAGGCGCTCCAGATAGCCATCGAACCACTCATTGAAGTAGAACAAATCAATGAGCCGCGTCTGATCGAAAAAAATTACAGCGGCAAGCAAGGATCTATATATGGCAATGCCTCCAATAATGCTTTTGCTGCTTTTCTAAGACACCCAAACTTTTCGAAGCAATTAAAAGGACTGTATTTTGCGGGCGTTACCGTTCATCCAGGTGGCGGAATACCATTGGCCATCAATAGTGCAAAAATTGTGGCGCGTTGCGTACAAGAAGATTATCCTAGTCTTCGAAAATAAGTTGCACAACTCGGACGTCTGCTAATCTTGCGCTTTTGTCTTTGAAAGACCCCGATATGGAGAAGAAGGTGAGGTAAACGGGTTTATTCATGGCTTGTAGGGGTCTGGTTTCATTTAATATCAGATCGAAAAATTGCTGAACAGTTTTTGTCGCTTTCACCTCAGAACCCGATACCACCACGTTGGTATCAAACCGGTGCCAGTCGTAGTGCGCTGGATCATAAAACCAATAATTGAACCGATCGTTGTCTTGTAAGGAGAGTTCTTTATCGGCGTTGAATGTCGACTCGACACTTACTTTATCTCCGATTTGCTGAAAATGAGGTATTTGATGCTTCAGTGCATTATAAGAAAAGAACGGGCTTTCACTACAGTGCACTAAAACGCCATCTAAGCTATCTAAAGTCACATGAATAACGAATGGCTCCTTTTTTAAATGAACCGCATATTTTTCAGGTTGAATGGTGTCTCCGTTTTGGCTAAAAGCAATCTCATATGACTGCCCAAAAGCCACTTGCCCAAAAGGCAGCAAAGCCAAAATAAATAGGAAAAGCGTCCGTAAAATCATGGAATAAAAGTAGGGAGAAAATATTGTTCTTTGAATAAATCAATAATTACTTAAAAAATGAATAAAATAGTATTAAAAATAATACCTTTGCGTTGTAATTCTATTGAGAGATGAAATCTAGAGAATTACATCAGTTGATTTTAAAGAATGATTGGATTTTATTACAAAGCAATAATCGAACGTAGTGAAGATGCTTTTTGGGCTTACATTCCTGAATTAGAAGGTGTAACTGGGGTGGGTGATACCGTTCAAGCAGCCAAGCAATCTATGTTGGAATGCATTGATATTCAATTAGAATTGGGTAATCTAAGGCATCAAGAATTCAGTATCTCTTACCATTTTGATGTGATAAGTCTTTTAAATTATTTTAAAGGAATTCTAACTAATGCGGCATTTGAAAGACTAACAGGTATCAACCAAATGCAAATGAGCCATTATGCCAATGGATTAAAAAAACCACGCAAAGCGCAACTTCAGAAAATAGAGCGGGCATTACATAGGTTAGGAGAGGAACTACTGGGTATTAGACTGGCCTAAAAGTGAAACTTGGGGTTTCGCTCGGTGTGCAAAGGTATCGATTGCCAAACAAGAATCTCAAAGAGGTTCACTATTGGGCGGCGAAAGTTACCGAGAAATCGCTGGCAACTTCCAACTTCAAAC
>JBJTNX010000153.1:0-3079 GCA_046074325.1 Sphingomonadales bacterium | reverse complement strand
CTTTTGAAATTTTACGCAAGTTTGAAACGACTTCTGTAACGGCTTTATCGATGCCGCGCTTGAGGTCCATTGGGTTGGCTCCAGCTGCAACATTTTTTAGACCTGCCGTGACAATTGCTTGCGCAAGAACAGTAGCGGTGGTGGTTCCGTCGCCGGCGATATCAGCCGTTTTGGAGGCAACCTCTTTAACCATTTGCGCACCCATGTTTTCAATTGGGTCTTTGAGCTCAATTTCTTTGGCAACGGTAACACCGTCTTTGGTGACGTGTGGCGCGCCAAACTTCTTGCCAATGACGACATTTCGACCTTTAGGGCCGAGTGTAACTTTGACTGCATTTGCTAAAGCATCAACTCCTTTTTTGAGTTTTTCACGTGCTTCTACATCGAAATAAATTTCTTTTGCCATTTTGCTGTTTCTTTTGAGTGATTAGAAAATACCGTAAATGTCTGATTCCCTCATGATGAGAAAGGTTTGACCGTCGATTTTGATTTCGGTTCCGGCGTATTGCCCGTAAAGAATAGAATCACCGACTTTTACGGACATGGGCTCATCTTTTTTTCCAGACCCAGCCGCTACAACAGTACCGCGCAAGGGTTTTTCTTTTGCTGTGTCTGGAATGATGATTCCACTCGCTGTTTTTTGCTCTGCTGGCGCAGGTTCTACCAGAACTCTGTCTGCCAAGGGTTTGAATTTTACTGACATAAAAATATTTTAATTTGCAGTGTATGCTTCGAAAAACATGCCAATC
This sequence comes from Sphingomonadales bacterium, assembly GCA_046074325.1. GTDB lineage: Bacteria > Bacteroidota > Bacteroidia > Flavobacteriales_D > Crocinitomicaceae > UBA952. The sequence continues at coordinate 2,330 of JBJTNX010000153.1, read as the reverse complement.
TCCAAATTCAGTCAAAATAGCATAATTGGCAAAAAAAAATGTCAGTATGAGTGACATACTGACATTTTCTTGAAGAGATATAAAATCTTACTGCTGCTGATTTTGTGCAGGGTTTTGTCCTTGAGCAGGTGCTTGTTGTTGGGTTTGAGGCGCAACTGGTTTTGGTGGTTTAGGTTGGCTGATTGAAATGCCCAAACTAAACACAAGAATAGCAGCTGCCAAGCCCCAAGTGAGTTTATCAATGAGTTCATTGGTGCGTTGTACGCCACCTAATTGAGAAGCGCCACCGAAATCAGCGCTAAGACCTCCACCTTTAGGATTTTGAACGTAAACTACCAAAATCAAGAGTGCACTTGCGACGATAATCAGAAAAGAAAGGATACCAGTCATGATGAAATATTAAGGTTTTTCTTGAGTATTTTAATTTGATTTGCAAAGAAACTCTTTTTTTCCGGATTGAGCAAAATTAATTGCTCATAAACCCCAATTGCCTTGGCAACAGCACCTTGCATGGCGTAGATTTTTGCAAGGGTCTCTGAAACGGGAATTTGATCGCTATTGAGGCTTTCTTTGGCCTTTTTGGCAGGGGAATAAAAATCTTGTTTGGGCTTATCTATTCTCAGGAATTCTGCTTGAGATTCGGTCTCAGAAGCATCTTTGAAGTGCAACCAATCTGTAAAGGAAAGTTTTTCTTTTGATTCTTGAACTACTTTGGCATTTACCGGTGGTTCATCGTCTATTTCTAATAATTCGTCATTTTGAGTAAGCGCTTCATCTAATTCTTTGAGCTCCTCGGTGTAGGTTAGATCGACGTATGCGCTATTGATGAGATTGGCTCTTAATAGTTGATCCAAAGGATCAGGGCTTGGCTCATTGGCTTCTACCTTTTCTGCAACCTCAAGGGGAGCTTCTTTTGGCGCTGCAACTACCGGCGCAGGTAATTTGGCCTCTTGCAGTAATTCGAACAAAACAGCCCTATTTTGAATGGCAAAAGCACTGTTTTCTAACGCTTGTGCAAACCTAACATCTTGCTCTTGAGCGAGCGTCTTCAAGTGTAAAATGGCGAAGGACGTGGCGTATGGGTAAGCATGACGAAGCGCTTCTAGATCAGAAAGAAAGGCGCCATTGCACTGACTTGGATCTTGGATTTGAGAATGAAGTTGCTCTTTACTTAACACAGCACTAATTTACCAATTACTATACAATTTGTTGATCAGGTCTTGAACCATTTGTGCTGAAATATCGGCAAACAACTTTTGTTCAACAGTTGCTAAATTTGAACTAGAAGGAAAATCGGCAAAACGCGTACTTACCATTTGCCATTCCTCCTCTTTTGGAGACTTGATTTTAATCTTTAGCTGAAGGGTCATGGTCAGGCGGTTACTAGATGCGTTGTCTGCACCTTGAATGGCAACAGGCTGGACTTGATAGCCGGTGATGGCGCCTTCTATATTGATTTCGCCGGCTCCTAATTGTGTATTGAGAAGCAGTCTTGTATTGTTTTGAACGCCATCTTTGAGTTGCTCTGTCAATAACGGACCAAAAGATAAGGGGCAGTTTGGAGCCGTATTTTCTAGATTTTGAATGGTAAATGTTTTCCATTCCACGGGCATTCCACCTGCATCTCGGAAAGAAAAGCTTTCAGGCCAACAAGAGCTGAGCATTAAAAAAGCACTAATAAAGAGGATTTGGCGCATTATTCTCCCAATTGAAATTCTTTGATTTTTCGGTACAAAGTGCGTTCAGATATACCTAACTCTAGGGCCGCATATTTGCGCTTACCACGGTGTTTTTCAAGTGCTTTGAGGATGAGTTCGCGCTCGCGGTCCTCTAGGCTCAACGATTCTTCGAGCTCGATGTGCTCTTCGAAGTCTTCATGGGAAGAATTCGCGTGAGGCAACGGCGTCATTTCGGGATGCGTTATTGTGGGTGCCGGAAGTATGCGAGCCACAGTAGGGGCTTGCTCATAAACTTCTTGGTAGAGCCTAGTAACGGCTGCACTTTGATCTGGATTGAGTTCGATGTTGGCGCCACCACTTGCAAGATCCAACACCAATTTCTTGAGTTCTGTGAGGTCTTTTTTCATGTCAAACAGAAATTTGTACATGAGCTCGCGTTCCGAAATGGACTCTTGGCTTTGCTCATTGAGCTGCAAACCGTTTACTTTCTCTGATATTGGCGTGAGGTAAGCATTGAGCGAGATGGGATCTATTTCCCGGGCTGTTTCGATCACAGAAAGTTGTTCAACTAAATTTTTAAGTTGACGGATGTTGCCAGGCCAAGGATAAGCAGTTAAAAGTTCAACAGCTGCGTCGGTCAATTTAATGGCT
>JBJTNX010000152.1:0-6135 GCA_046074325.1 Sphingomonadales bacterium | reverse complement strand
GCCACGTAGTGGTCTTGGTAGCCGTTGTCTGTGGTGAGCGTAATGATTTGCATAACTGAGAAGGCAACTTTGTGCTCAGAAATTCATAATTTTACCAAAAGTAATTGAATTCGTTAGAAACCCCTTCAAAAACCACCAAATAAATTGAGTTCAGGTCAGCGTCAGCTCAGTATAGAAGGCCTTAATCCGGCAGAAATTTACGGCATCAATAATGCCAATCTCAAGCACATTAAAAGTTTTTTTCCGAAGCTCAAGGTAATTGCGCGCGGCAACCAACTCAGTCTAGCTGGTGACGACGAAGTCATGGACGAATTCGAACGCAAATTTGCACTTATCGTCGAGCACTACCATACCTTTAACGCGCTTTCAGAGAACAACATTGACAACCTCATGCTTCAAGATGGCGCCAAACTGTTGTCTCAAGACGACGGTTCCGAGACGCTCGTTCATGGCAATGGCGGCGTTAAAATTAAGGCGCGTACGGTCAATCAAAAAAAATTAGTTCAAGCGGTCATGACCTCCGATATGGTCTTTGCAGTGGGCCCAGCAGGCACGGGTAAAACCTACACTGCCGTAGCCATGGCGGTTCGTGCACTCAAAGCAAAGGAAGTCAAACGCATCATTTTAACGCGCCCGGCGGTTGAGGCAGGTGAAAACCTCGGTTTTTTACCCGGTGACCTCAAAGAAAAACTCGACCCTTACCTCATGCCTCTCTACGACGCCCTCCGCGACATGATTCCTGCAGAAAAACTGGCCGACATGATCGAATTTGGTGTCATTGAAATTGCACCACTTGCTTTTATGCGCGGTCGTACCCTCGATAAAGCCTTTGTCATCCTCGACGAAGCGCAGAATACCACCCAAATGCAAATGAAAATGTTCTTGACCCGCATGGGCATGACTGCCAAATTTGTAATTACGGGTGATATGTCTCAAGTTGACCTTCCGTCGCGGCAGCGCTCAGGGCTTGCTTATGCGTTGGACGTTCTCAAAGATATTTCCGACATTCAAATTGTGCGCCTAGGGCAGTCCGACGTCATTCGTCACCGATTGGTCAAGCAAATCATAGAAGCCTTCGATGTCGCTGAACACAACGAGAAAATCGAGAAACAAGCCAAACGGGTAGAACAAGAAAAAAAATAAATCATTTCCAATACCAAGATTTTATACCACATGCAAGCCTTAACCAATAATTCTTTTCAATTTGAAGGTCAAACCAAAGTTTACAACGGCAAGGTCCGAGATGTCTACACGCTAGACAATGGCTTGCTTGTTATGGTGGCCTCTGATCGTATTTCGGCATTTGATCACATCTTGCCAAAAGGAATACCATACAAAGGTCAAGTGCTCAATCAAGTAGCAACCATGTTTTTGGAAGCCACCAAAGACATCGTTCCCAATTGGCTCGAAGCCACACCAGATCCAGCAGTGGCAGTTGGCGTTGCTTGTGAACCCATTCGCATAGAAATGGTTATTCGCGGTTACCTTGCAGGGCATGCTGCCCGCGAATACAAAGCCGGAAAACGCACGTTGTGTGGGGTTTCGCTCCCTGAAGGCCTCAAAGAAAACGATCGTTTACCCACGCCGATTATTACACCTGCAACCAAAGCCGAAGAAGGTCACGATGAAGATATTTCAAAAGAAGACATCCTAGCACGTGGATTAGTTGCGCCGGAAATATACGCGCAAATGGAGCAATATACGTATGCGTTGTTTGAGCGCGGCACACAAATGGCTGCGCAAAGAGGCCTCATTTTGGTCGACACCAAATACGAATTTGGCATGTACAATGGCGCGGTAACCCTCATTGACGAAATCCACACCCCAGATTCCTCGCGTTACTTTTATGCCGACGGTTATCAAGAACGTCAAGACAAAGGAGAAGCGCAAAAGCAACTCTCCAAAGAATTTGTTCGCCAATGGCTCATTGAAAACGGATTTCAAGGACTAGACGGCCAGCAAATGCCATTTATGCCCGATGACTTCGTTCAAACTATTTCTGAACGATACATCGAACTTTACGAACGCATTACCGGTCTTCCATTTCAAAAAGCCGATACCCAAAATATAGTTGCGCGCATTGAACAAAATGTCAATGCGTATCTTCAAAATCGTTAGTCCATGTCAGTTCACGCCTCAAGCCCCAAAAAAATAACCACCCATACGCTTCAAGAAATGAAGCAAGCGGGTCAGAAAATCTCGATGCTCACCGCCTATGATTTTTCTATGGCACGCATCGTCGACCAAGCCGGTATCGATGTTATTTTGGTGGGCGATTCCGCCTCAAATGTCATGGCAGGTCATCAAACAACATTGCCTATTACCCTCGATCAAATGATTTACCATGCTTCTAGCGTTGTTCGGGCCGTAGAGCGATCTTTAGTGGTGGTCGACATGCCATTTGGCTCTTACCAAGGTAATTCCAAAGAGGCACTATCTAGTGCCATTAAAATCATGAAAGAGTCTGGTGGCCATGCGGTTAAAATGGAAGGCGGAAGCGAAATTCTGGAATCAATACGCCGCATATTAACAGCTGGGATTCCCGTCATGGGCCATCTCGGACTTACACCACAGTCCATCTATAAGTTCGGAACTTATGTTGTTCGGGCTAAAGAAGAGGAGGAAGCCGCGAGACTCATAGCCGATGCCAAAGCACTCGAAGAAGTAGGCTGTTTTGCCATTGTATTAGAAAAAATTCCTGCGGCGCTCGCAGCGCAAGTGGCCCAAATGGTGCAAATACCCGTTATTGGCATTGGTGCAGGTGGAGGCGTAGATGGACAAGTCCTGGTTATCCACGACATGCTCGGTATCAACAATGAATTCAATCCGCGTTTCTTGCGCAAATACAACAACCTTCATGCACATATGCTTCAAGCTTTCCAAGATTACAAAGCAGATGTTCAATCAGGTGATTTCCCGAATGCTTCAGAGTCTTATTAAGCTTGGTTTTATAGGTTTTGTGCTCTTGCTTTGGAGTTGCGGCGTTCGGCAAGCGCCACCGAAATCCAGTAAAGCCAACCTTTGTAAGCACAGCAAATACCTTGTCATTCACAAGATTTCAAATGGTTTTCAGGTGGAGGTGCTCGATCCAGATGCAAAAGCGCAACCCCAAATTATCAAAATTACCAAAGCTTATGAGCATATTGGGGTCCTGAGTGCAACCCACGTTGGTATGCTTTGCGCACTCAAGCAGCAAAAACGCATTTCTGCCATTTCGGACGCCAAATACCTCTATGATCGTCAAACAAAACGATTGGTGGCCACGCATAAAGTTTTGGACTTACGTGCAGAAATGGGGTTTTCACCTCAAAAATTACTTCAAAATGGAACCCAAGTCGTGGTTTATAGCGGTTTTGGCAATGAAAATAAAGCTTTAAAACGCTTAGAAGGCACCAAGCTGAAGGGTATTCCCAATTACGAATGGCGCGAAAAAACACCGCTTGCACGCGCGGAGTGGGTATTATTATTCGGCGTCTTGAGTGGTGAGTTTGACAAAGCACAGGCATTTTTTAATGGGGTCGAACAAAAATATACCGCACTTCAAAAAAGCATCCAACAAAACAACAAATCCAACCAGCTACCAGTGCTCATTAGTGGTAATCTATACGGTGACCAATGGATTGCGCCTGCTGGGCAGAGTTTTGAGGCACAGCTCTACAAAGATGCCGGTTTGGCTTATTTGTTTGCCAATGAAAAAGGTACAGGAAGCATTTTTAAAAGCCTACCCGAAATCCTTGAAAAAGGTACTTTAGTGAATTTATGGCTTAATCCAGGTCAACCAAGTAGAGCTAAGCTACTAGCGCAGTTTCAAAAGGCTAAATTTTTGCCTTTTTTTGAAAAGGCTATTTATTGTTATACTTCCCGGACCAATAAATATTGGGAACTCGCGGCTGTGCATCCAGATTGGCTCTTATCAGATTTGCGTCAAATTGCCAATAGGCAAGTAAAAAAGTTGCATTTTTATGCTGTACTAAAATGAAGCAACGGCATACAATTTTTGTTATCTGGGCCTCTGTGCTATTTTGCATGCTATGTTGGCTGCATCTTTTTGTATTGCAGCAGAATAATGGAAGTCATGACCACCTTGTTTTCTGGGAGTTTCAGGTTCCACGTTTACTCAGTGCCATTTTAGCAGGTGCAGGGCTCTCGCTTAGTGGTTTATTGATGCAAAATCTTTTTGAGAACCCAATGGCAGGGCCTTATGTTTTGGGTTTGAATTCAGGTGCGAGTCTACTTATGGCCTTGCTTGTTTTGGGTGTAGCACCTGCATTTATCAATGAACTCAGTTATGTCGGAGCAGCTATGCTCGGGGCATATTTGGCTGCCAGCCTCATGTTTGTGGTGGCGCGTCGGGTTCAAAATGTACAGTCATTGTTGATCATTGGACTGATGTTCGCAAGTTTTACAGGGGCCATTGAATCAGTGCTGCAATCTTATGCTGCGCCCGAACAAATCAAGCAACTATTGATTTGGAATATGGGTTCATTGCAACAAATGAGCGCAGCACAAGCACCGATTTTGTCGGGTATTGTCTTGTCCTGTATTGGTGTTTGTTTATTTTTGGTGAAGTCACTCAACGCACTTGTTCTAGGCGAGCTACCTGCCTTACAGCTTGGGATTCAGGTAAAAAAAATGAGGTTTTTGGTACTGATGTTGACGGCCTTACTCGCCGGGAGTATTACGGCATTTTGTGGACCTATAGCCTTTGTAGGATTGGCCATTCCCAATCTTGCGCGCGCCGTACTTAAAACCCAAGATCATTTGTATTTGATCTTATTCACGGTTTTGGTTGGCAGTTGTTTTTTAATGGCTATTGACGCCCTTATTTTAGTCCTGGATCCCTGGATGACCCTACCTGTTAATGTCTTAACGGCCGTGGTTGGCGCGCCCTATGTTGCTTATCTCATGATGAAAAAAAGATGATAACCATACGTCAAGCTCAAATAGGCTATATAAATTCGCTCGTTGCGATCGAAAGGCTAGAACTCAGCTCAGGGCGCATTTATGTACTCGTTGGCCGCAACGGATCTGGAAAGTCGACCTTGTTGCGCACGCTGATTGGGCAACAGAAACTTTTAGCGGGTGACCTCCACATCAACGGACATTCGGTAAAGGATATTCAAGAGAATAGTGCGCTACGTGCAAGACAAATTGCCTTTGTTTCGAGTATGTTTACCGGTGTCGAGGCGCTCACTTTAAACGCATATGTAGCGCTTGGACGTGTACCTCATCTTGGCCCGTTTGGCCGCATGCAAGCCGAAGATTGGCAGCTTGTAGACCAAACTTTACACGACTTACAAATCGCACATTTGGCAACAAAAGCCACCAAGCAACTTAGCGACGGTGAAAAACAACTTGCCAGTTTGGCCCGCGCCATTGTTCAGGATACACCGGTATTGATCCTAGATGAACCCACTTCATTCTTGGATTTTTTTAATCGGGCATTGCTGCTCGATCAATTACAAAAATGGGTTGAAAAACGACCCGACCGTACAGTGGTGTTGTCGAGTCACGATTTAGAGCTTTGTTTTGAGAAGCAGATTTCGATGTTGGTCTTGGCCAATAAGCAGCTCGAGTTGATCGAAAAGCCAGACAAAACAAAGGTACTGACGCTATTTGGTACCGACGGTTTGTCGGTTTAAACGGTCATGATGTCTTTTTCCTTGAGCTCGACCAAATCGTCAACTTTCTTGATATAGCTGTTCGTTATTTTCTGAACCTCTTCTTCGGCGTCTTTGGTCATGTCCTCGGAAAGCCCTTCGTTTTTGAGGTCTTTGATCATGTCAAGGGCATCTTTGCGATTGTTGCGGATTCCGATTTTGGCGTGTTCAGCCTCTGCTTTAGCGCGTTTGACGAGTTCACGACGGCGCTCTTCAGTGAGTGGCGGAACTGCAATAATCAGTTGCTCTCCGTTGTTTTGTGGATTGAGACCCAAATTGGCATTGATAATGCCTTTGGCGATATCGTTGAGTAGGGGTTTCTCCCAAGGTTGAACAATAATGGTACGGGCGTCCATGGTATTTACATTCGCTACTTGTTGTAGCGGTGTCATGGAGCCATAGTATTCAACCATTACACTATTTAACATAGCCGGGCTGGCTTTTCCAGCTCGGATTTTAATGAGTTCGTTTTCGA
>JBJTNX010000151.1:0-6543 GCA_046074325.1 Sphingomonadales bacterium | reverse complement strand
TTAAGCAGCAAGTGCGTATGACGTGTTGTCATTTATTGTTCGTAGCATTTGATTTAAGAGGAACACTACAAGCCTCTGCATGCTGACACCTGACTACCGCTATCGCTGTCAAATCCAATGTCGACCCCAAAGAACGTAGGTACAAAGGTACAAAGAAAGTGCTGCTTTAGCTATTGTAAGCGAAATACTTGTGGCGTAGATAGCGTGTTGTTACGTATCTCCACGGACAAAACACCGTTTTTAAGCTTGGCTTGGTTGTTTGGATTCAAAGGTTTAACCCCTTTGACTTGGAAGCCTGAAAGATCGAGCGGAGCCGGATTTTTGTTTTCTTTTCCAGGTATCCAAATCGCATATATGCGTTTTTCTACTTGGGTAAAGACCCAAGTGCCGTTATCGCCTTGCTTGACTTCATACGGAGCAATGGGTTGGGAACTATAAATGGCTTCGCCGTTCACTTTCATCCAAGCGCCGATCTCTTCTAAACGTTTGTAGGCTGTGCTGTCGAAGCGGCCTTGCGGGTCAGGGGCTATATTGAGCAGAAAATTACCGCCGCGCGAAACGATCAAACAGAGGTTTTTGAGCAATGTTGCAGTGCTTTTGTATTGATCGTTTGGCACATAACTCCAGCTATTTGCCATTGTCATGCAAGTCTCCCAAGGATAAGGCAACGGTTGATCAGGAATACTTTGTTCCGGTGTGAGGTAGTTTTGGTTGGGGCCCTCCACAGCGCGGTCCACGACAATTAGGCCGGGCTGGTGTATGCGTGCTTTGGCAGCGAGTTCATCCATTCGGATGTTTTGATCTACTGGTTTGTAGCCCCATTTTGGCGAGGTTTCGGTATAGGGCTGAACCCAGCCGCCATCGAGCCAAAGGATATCTACGGAGCCATAGTTTTGCATGAGTTCCAAAATCTGCCCTTGGGTAAACTGCACAAAGGATTCCCATTTGGCAGGTTTCTTTTGGATGTCGTAATTTGGGTTGCGGTCATAGGGCGGAAACTGAGGGTCCCAGTAATCTGGGTGGTGCCAATCCGGTTTTGAAAAATAAGCACCTATCCAAAGTCCTTCTTTTCTGAAAGCCTCAAAAATGCTGCGCGTGAGGTCCGGATGCGCACTTTGGCTATTGGGGCAGTTTGGATTTGCAACGCTATACGTACTTAGTTTGGAATCAAACATACAAAAACCGTCGTGGTGTTTGGTCGTGAAAACCATGTATTTCATACCGGCATTTTTGGCCGCCTTAGCCCAAAGCTTGGGGTCAAATGCGCTGGGGTTAAAAGTAGTTTGAAGGTTTTGATAGGCCTTAACATATTCAAAGTAGGAGTGTGCGTAGGGGCCGCGTCGGGTGCACCAATCTTCGTCTTCAGGGCAAATACTCCAGCTTTCCACCACGCCCCATTGACTATAAGCGCCCCAATGCATAAGTAAACCAAACTTGTAGTCTTGCCAGGTGGCTAGTTTTTGAAGAACCAAGCTATCCGTTGGCGGAAAATATTGTTGTTGGTGGTGTTGGGCTTTGAGTACAAAACTCCAAATGCCCATCAATAAGGTAAACGACAATTTATTGTTCATGGCCATAAACTTCTATTTCATCGATGAATAACCAGCCATTTCCCGCCACACCTCTCCATTTGGGAAGAGCCCCTGGATTGCCTATTGTGAGTTGGAAGGTTTGCACCGGTTCTTTTGGGAAATTCGAAACGGCCAGTGGATAAGAACCGTTGGCTTGCATCTGATTGACGATTGGGTTGTAATCTATGGTTTTAAATAAAAGGTTGGTCTGAGTTGTTCCAACTGCTTCTATGTATGCGGGCCCCATAATCCAAGATTGGTTGTTGGCTAAATAATGAATGCGCACTGAATCGATCACAAATGCTTTGTCCAGCCTGATTTCGATCTTTGCATCTTGGCCTTGCCAGCCCTGCCAACCGCGCTGGTATTCTTGTGTAGAACGAAGGCCATCATTGAGCGTCGAATTCGTAGTCCAAGAAGTGGTATCGGAGATAGACAGGCCATCTTTGTAGGTAGGGGAAGGTAGGTTGATGTAGCGCAGCTGTTGTTTTTTAGCCAGGTGGGTTACTTTGGCTTCTGACCAAAATAGCAAAGTGTTGTCATAGTATTCATTTGGAGTTAGCCGCGTTTCGTGCAATAATTTGGGACCATTTTGGGTTGCGCACCAAACGAAATCCTTGAGTAATTTTTGATAAAATAGTTGATTGTTATTGAAATACCAATCAGAGCCGGCATTTGGTGATTTTCCAACCTCTAGGAGTGCGTAACGGATACTTTGCGCGCACATATCGATGCGCAAGATTTGGTCGTCGGTGAGGCCCGGTAGTTTTTTCGCTTTATCGTACATGGCAAGTGCCCAATTGAGGGAGCTCGGTTTGAGGTATCCCGTTATGTGTGTAATCGGCGGTTCATAAAGGGTGAGGGCTTTGCCACTTTGTTGAAGTTCCTGCACTTGGGTTTGTAGCACTTCCCTGATAATGCCTCCGGCTTGTCCGTAATAATAGTTGGTGAAATTTTCAATGAGTAGCGCTGCGTTTAGACTCGGATCCCAGGACCATTTGGAGAGCAAATAGGCGCGCAGTGGCTGCATTTCTGAAGAGGGCGCATTGTAGCCTTGTTCAAAAAGCATTTGTACGCCATATTCTTTAAACATCAGGAGGTTTTCTTGTAAGGTGGGCCAATTCGGAAAAGGCATGACCATGTGTGAAAAATTGATGACGTAGTCCCAGATTAGGATGTTTTTTGTAAGTGCAGCCCAATTTTTTAGGTCTTTCTCGAAGCTTGTTCCGCGCAAGCTTTTTGCCCGGTTTTCTTCAATGGTACAAAGCATGATATTGACATTTGCTTCAGGTTTAGTTAATGTCGGTGCCGAACGCGTATACTGATATGCGAGCGTAGAGATGACCTTATCTGGAAAGCGTTTAGCGACCTCATTTACGAAGCGCAGCATGGTCCCAGAATGGCTGTGTTCGATAGAATCAGTGTGGCGACATGCGTCACATTCGCAGTAGTTATAGTTGTCCATTTGGCTCACGGACCAATATTTGGCTTTGGGGTTCTTGGCAATTTCATTGCCCAGATTGACGCAAACTATTTCCAAGACATCTGGATGGCTCAGGCAAACTTGGTCAGAAAGCCGAACGCCATTGCGCAGGGCGTAGTATTCGGGATGTGTTTCAAAGTAGGTATCGGGCGGTAATAAACGGTGTAAGGTATGGACCCACAAACCCCATCCTGGATGATTTTCAAATGTAAATGAAGACGCGCCACTCGTGAGTTTATGCCAATCGGCATAACCGCTGCGCCTGGTTTCACCGTAAAAGACCTCTCGGTACTGAAACGCCGGAACCGATTCATATTTGTCATATACAAAGAACTTGGGTAAGGAAGCGGGTACCTGAAACGAAGTCGCTTGGTAATACTCAAAGCCAAGTTTGCGTTGCAAGACATCGTAAATGGCATTTTTGTGCCCCGCTTCGGTATGGCTATAAATCTGTATTTCTTTTTGATTGCAAATGACACCAAAACCTTCGTCGCCCCAATTTTTTGCGTTTTCAAAAACTGTTGTATTGGGCCAAAAGAAATGCAATTTATAGGGGTTAGTTGTTGCGCCTGTTTGCTTGAGATAGAATTCAAAAGTACTCAAGAGCTTCGGATAAAAAACTTCTACTTGAGCAATAATCCTGGCCTGGATGCCTAAGAATAGAATGAAAAGAAAAGCGCTTTTTTTCATGAGGAAACTGCATTAATGAAAACCGCCTTTGCCGCGGTATAGTTGAATAGGCTCTTTAAAATGCAACGCAACGACACTGATCATGGGGTCCATTTCTGAGATTGGAATTTCCAAGAAAAGTGTCCCGGGCACGCTGCTCCAAGATATCTTACCGACCTCTTTTGAGGTGATGCTTTGTTTTGATCCGATGAGTTCTATTGCTGTTGGTTGGCTTTTGAGGCCTTTGAGGTACAGCGGTAAAGAGAGGGCTGAACCATTTAAATGGCTTCCCTTAGGGCTCGGCACAAATAAGTAAAGCGTCGTTGAGTCTGTTGAAAGCGTTGAATTGCCATGGTAATGACCGTAAGGCAAACCGGCTACCGTTCCGTAAATGGCCGCTGCATGTTTGGAGGTCCAGCGACCAAATTCTTCAAGAATGGCGACTTGCTCAGCAGGAAAAGTGCCGTCGGCCTTTGGTGCAATGTCCAGAAGTAAATTGCCACCCATGCCAAGACACTCCGTAAAGATACTGAGCAGTTCAAAATGGCTTTTGTAGTTGGTATCTTGTGGACGAAATCCCCAGTTGTCGTTTGTGGTGAGGCAGAGTTCCCAAAGCGGACGCTCTGGATGAACGATGGGCATATTTTGTTCGGGTGTGTCGTAGTCACCATACGATTTTAGTCTGCCATTTAAAATGGCATCTGGGTTGCTGCTATGGATGATCGAGTCAATTACCGCAGCTTGCCATTCATTTTCGGCGTGTTCCCAATCGCCGTCGAACCAAAAAAGGTCGGGTTGGAGTTGTGTATTGATTTCGCCAATTTGGCCGTGCATAAAGGTTAAAAAATGCTGCCAGCGCAAGGGGTCATCTTGGATTTGATAGCGGCTTGAGTCTTTTAAGAAACCGGGGTAATCATTGGAACTCCAGTCCAACAAAGAGTAATAGGCGCCTTTTTTGATGCCCGCTTTTTCCAACTCGACAAACAAAGGGGCGATAAGATCTCTTTTGGCAGGCGTTTGGTAAACGGTGCTGAGCGGTTTATTGCTGTTCCAAAGCTTATTTTTGGGCGCAGCGGCAGTTATTTGTTTGGTGTCAAAAAGGGCAAGGCCGTCGTGGTGTTTGGTTGTGATTACACAGTAATTAGCACCGCTTGCCTTGATGAGCGCTGCCCATTGTGCTGGATTGTAATCGGATGCATGAAGACCCCTCATTTGATGCATGTATTGAGGATACGGAACTGTCTTGTTGTGAAATGCCCAGCTTTCGGAAGTGCCATCCACGGCGTACATACCCCAATGTATAAAAATCCCAAGTTTGGCATCGGCAAACCAAGTAGTTTGTTGCGCATTCCCAAAGTAGGGTAGAAGGAAGATCAAAGAGACTAAATACTTCATCTTTCAAAGTAACAAAAAGCACCTGAGCCTGCCAAAATTTAAACAACTGTTTAATTTTTTTACAATTCTTAAACAATTGTTTAAAAAGAGTGTTTAACTTTGCGGCGTCTTTGCCTAAAAACAACCATGAAAAGAGACCTATCAACAGAAGAAAAAATCAAGGCGGCAGCCAAAAAAGTCTTTATGACCAAAGGTTTTGATGGCTGTTCGGTGCGCGATATCGCCAAAGAGGTAGGCAGTAACGTGGCCTTGCTCAATTATTATTTTCGGTCCAAAGAAAAGCTCTTTGAACTCATTTTTGAAGGCGCTATGTCTGATTTTCTTCAATCGATGATTGAAGTTTTCAGTTCAGATCTTTCCCTTAAAGAGAAAACCACTTTACTCATTGAAAAAGAGTTTGATTTTTTTATTGAGCACCCCGAATTACCCATGTTTATTCTTCAGGCGATCCATCAAAATAAAGGCGAGCACCCCATGCCAAGCCATTTTTTCGAACCTATTTCCAAAACCGGAATTTTTCAGCAATTAGAAGCTGCGCAAGCCAACGGCGAAATGCGTCAAATTAGTTTACGCAACGTGACCATTCTTCTGATGTCGAATGTACATTATCCGTTCATGTCTAAAAAACTTACTCAGCAATTCCATGGCATAGATGAAGCAACGCTGCAACACGACCTTCTTGCGCACAAAGCTTATGTCAAAGAAATGCTCATTAATTATTTATTTCCTCAAAACCCAAAGCAATGAAAATGAAACAAAAGCGCTCCATTGGTTTGTATGTCTTGTTTGTTGGCTCCTCACTCTGGGGTCAACAACTCGACCTCTCCACCTGCTTGCGTATGGCCGAAACAGCCAACGTGCAAATTCGAAATGCGCAACTCGATGTTGCCATAAATGAAAGCCAACGTTCGGCATATTTGTCGAGTCGGATGCCAACCCTTAATTTTTCAGCTGATTACCGCTATAATGCGGTGATTCCAGGGCAAGTTGTGCCGGCTCAATTTTTTGGTGGAGCACCCGGAACTTTTGCTGAAGTCAAATTCGGCGTTCCGTTTGTCTTGAGCAACACCGTTCAACTCAATCAAATTCTCTTCAATTCGCAAGTAAATTATGGCTTAGCGGCCTTGCAAATCAACAGTGAAATTGTCAAGATTAAAAAGGACATGACCGTTCAAGAGGTCAAATACCAAGTAGCGAATACCTACTTCATTTTACAAGGCATGTACGAGCAACTGAAGTTTGTACAAAGCAATATCGCTTACACTAACCAAATTCTCAAAAATATGGATCTGATGGTGGGGCAGGGCTTATTGGTGCAAACCGAAGCAGAAAAAATGCGCATCAATCGCCTGAATCTTGAAAACACACAGGCAAATCTAAGTGCCACCAAAAGTCAATTAGAAGAAATACTTAAAATTTTAATTG
>JBJTNX010000150.1:0-6452 GCA_046074325.1 Sphingomonadales bacterium | reverse complement strand
TTTTGAAACTCACCTTATGACCCAAGTTATCGGTCACATGGCCGTCGTCCATGATTTGCAAGAGAATATTGAACGTATCGGGATGTGCTTTTTCAATTTCATCCAGCAAAACCACCGAATAGGGTTTGCGCCGAACGGCTTCCGTGAGTTGCCCGCCTTCTTCGTAGCCAACGTATCCTGGAGGAGCCCCCACAAGTCTACTCACAGTATGTTTTTCTTGATACTCGCTCATGTCAATGCGCGTCATGGCTTGTTCGTCGTTAAATAAATACGCCGCTAAGGCCTTGGCCAACTCTGTTTTTCCGACACCTGTGGTTCCCATGAAAATAAAAGAGCCAATGGGCCTTTTGGGGTCTTGCAGCCCAGCACGGCTGCGTCGAATGGCGTCAGACAACGCTGTTATCGCCTCTTCTTGGCCAATGACGCGTTTGTGCAGCTCTTCTTCTAGGCGCAACAATTTTCCGAGTTCACTCTCGAGCATTTTACCTACTGGAATTCCGGTCCATTTAGAGACCACTTCGGCAATCTCCGAAACATCGACCTCTTCTTTAATCATTTTAGCCTGTGTTTCTAGCGCCTGCTGTTTTTCTTTCATTTCATTGAGCGCCAACTCGGCTTGTTTGATTTTACCATAGCGCAATTCGGCCACTTTACCGTAATCTCCATTGCGCTCAGCAGCGTCTGCCTCAAACTTAAGCAGCTCTATCTCTTCTTTGGCATATTGAATGCCTTCTATGAGATCTTTTTCGGCTTGCCAACGACTTTGTAAACTTATGCGTTGTTCTTGCAAACCTGAAAGATCTTGTTCGACTTGCGCCAAACGCTTTTGGTCATTTTCTCTAAGGATGGCCGCCTTCTCGATTTCGAGCTGCATGATTTTACGCTCTACTTCGTCGAGCTCTTCTGGCTTTGAATTGATTTCCATTCGGAGTTTAGCAGCGGCTTCGTCAATCAAATCAATGGCTTTGTCGGGCAAATGACGCTCGGTAATATAACGCTGAGAAAGCTCAACTGCCGCAATGATCGCCGCATCCTTGATGAGTACTTTATGGTGGTTTTCGTATTTATCTTTGATTCCACGCAAGATTGAAATTGCGTCTTCGGTACTCGGCTCGTCTATGAGCACAGTTTGAAATCGACGCACCAGCGCTTTGTCTTTTTCGAAGTATTTTTGATATTCGTTGAGGGTAGTTGCACCAACGGCCCTGAGCTCACCACGTGCCAATGCGGGCTTCAAAATATTTGCGGCATCCATGGCGCCTTCGCCGCCACCCGCACCAACAAGCGTATGAATCTCGTCTATGAATAAAATGATCTCACCTGCTGCATCCACTACCTCTTGCACAACCGCTTTGAGTCTTTCCTCGAATTCGCCTTTGTACTTTGCACCGGCAACGAGCGAACCCATATCCAATGAGTAAACAGTTTTTGATTTCAAGTTCTCTGGTACATCCCCTTCAATAATGCGGTGTGCTAGCCCTTCGGCGATTGCGGTCTTGCCTACACCAGGTTCACCGATTAATATCGGATTGTTTTTGGTTCGGCGCGTCAAAATTTGCAATACACGACGAATTTCGTCGTCCCGACCAATCACCGGATCTAATTTACCTTCTTTGGCCAACGCATTTAGGTTTTTAGCGTATTTCTCTAAAGATTGGTAAGTACCATCTTGATTTGCCTCGGCAACATTCTTGCCATTTCTGAGTTCCATAATTTGTGTTTGTAATGTTGATTTTTTGAGTTTTAAATCCTGTAAATAACGTCCAGTAGCATCAGTGCTTTCGACAAGTGCTAAAAATAGTACCTCTACAGCGACGAATTGGTCATTAAACATTGCTGACAATTGAACGGCATTTTGAAGCACTTTCTGGAGTGCCGCACTTGCATAAGGTTCACCTGGGCCCGTCACCTTGGGAAGCGAAGCGACAATCGCTCCAACACTGCGTTTGACTTCTTGAAGCTGTAACCCATTCTTCTTGAGCAAAAATCCGAGCACATCGGCGTTATTTTCCAATAGAGCCAACAACAGATGACTTGGTTCAAGAACTTGGTGTTGGTTGTGTAGCGCCATTTCTTGGCTTTTTTGCAAAGCCTCTTTGGCGCGGTGTGTGAATTTGTCGAAGTCCATTTTCTTTTCGGTTTGGATTTGAAACGTGGTGCACAAACCACACACCAGCCCCAAAAATCCGTCATTTTTTCCGAATAGAGCACGCTGTTTATGTCAAAAAGTCCGATTTTATCGATTTAAATAAAAATGATGATGACAATGTAACCATTTGTGGATCGGCTGCGTTAAGATGCTCAACTCATGATTGATCCGGACAACGGACAAAAGGTATTCTTGCACAAAGCCACATGGGGCTGCAAGAATTGTTTGTTGTTTGTTTGAAAGTCCTGCTCCGGCAGGACTTTCCTTTTTAGTACAGTTATTTAAAGGTTATTCAACGCAATTCATCACGTCCTCAAACCATTTGAGCTTTTGCTTATCGGGCAGGGCGTCGCCTTTTTGCGCACAGGCATTCATAAGCTCAGTATCTTGTTCAGCTTGTGATTTAGAAAGTTCCTGGCCACAAGTACAAGCACTTGGGTCTTTTGAGCCACAGCCGAAGAGTAAGAGCAGTCCAAAAAAGCAAAAGAAGCGTAGTTTCATGGTTTAAAGATAAGCATTTCAATTGCTTTTTGTATTTTCGTGACAATGCTCCGATTGTTTTTCACTACTCTATTCATTTGGGTTGTTTCGACCCATGCAAGCGCCCATGAATTTTATTTCGCTTTTGCTGAATTGAATTACAACGAATTAAACCAAAGATTTGAGGGCACGCTTATCTTTACAACCCACGACCTCGAACGCGCCATAGAACCCAAAGGGTCACTCATTGGGAAATTCGAAAAGCTAGACGAAACTTCTGCAGAACTCAAGCTCATTGAGAACTACCTCAACGCCCATTTTCGCATTAGCTATGGTTGTGCGCTCGATTCAAACGCCGTCGATGCCTATTGCCAAGCAAATTTTGTTTTGGATGGTATCGTGACACAACTCAACGGAACCATTGAATGCTATATCTCTGCTCCTGCACGCGCCATTTACTCGCCGATTAATATTCAATTCGACGCCCTTATGGAGCGCTTCAACCAACAGCAAAATAAATGCACTTTTACTTTCAGAAATCAGAAAGAAACCTTCAATTTCTTGCCCTACGATAACCAAAAATATTTTATCATCAAACCATGAAAAAACTGTTTATTGCCATTTTAACGTTTTCGAGCACTGCCGTTTTAGCACAAACCAAATTTGCCCAACTCGATCAAATGTTACCAACTGCCAACAGTTACCGAGCAGCCTCGGGCGCACCCGGCCACGCCTATTACCAGCAAAAGGCCGACTACAAAATGACTTTAGTGCTCGATGACAACAAGCAACGTTTAGATGGCGTAGAAACCATTACTTATACCAATAACTCTCCTGATCCACTGGCTTACTTGTGGTTGCAACTCGATCAAAATATTTACAACCTGGATTCAGATAGTAAAATCATAGAGGTCGAAAAAATGGAAAACTTCAAGAGTGTCTCGGATTTGCGCAAGCGCGATTTCTATTACGACGGTGGTTTCAAAATTGAGAAAATTACCAATATGAGCGGCCAACCTATGTCCTACTTCATCAATAAAACCATGATGCGCATTGACTTAGCCAAACCGCTCCTGCCAGGTCAAAACATTTCTTTTCAAATCAAATGGTGGTACAATATCAACGACCGCATGCAAGTTGGAGGACGCTCTGGCTATGAGTACTTTGAGGCCGATCAAAATTACCTATATACAATTGCACAGTTTTTCCCGCGCATGTGTGTTTACAACGACGTAACCGGCTGGCAAAATAAGCAGTTTTTGGGTCGTGGTGAATTCACATTGCCTTTTGGCGACTACGAAGTGAGTATTACCGTTCCTGCAGACCACATCGTTGCCGCTACGGGCGAATGCCAAAACTATGCAAGCGTACTGACCGCCGAGCAGCGCAAGCGCTATGACCTCGCCAAAAAATCAGACGCTCCGGTACTTATTGTAACCCAAGCTGAGGCGGAGGCTGCCGAGAAAAACAAAGCGCAGAAAACCAAAACTTGGGTCTACAAAGCAACCAATGTCCGCGATTTCGCCTTTGCCACATCGCGCAAATTTATTTGGGATGCTCAAAAACAAACCGTTGGTGGCAAAGACGTTCTATGCATGAGTTATTATCCAAAGGAAGGCAACCCACTTTGGGAGCGCTATTCGACCAAACTTGTTGCGCATACCATCAAAACCTATTCAAAATACACCATCAACTACCCTTACCCTGTAGCCATTTCTGTGCATTCTAAATGGATTGGCATGGAGTATCCAATGATATGTTTTAACGGTGGTAGACCAGAACCGGACGGCACTTATTCAGAAGGTGAAAAATACGGCATGTGGGGTGTCATTATCCACGAAGTAGGCCATAATTTCTTCCCAATGATCATTAATTCCGACGAGCGTCAATGGACCTGGATGGACGAAGGGCTCAATACTTTTGTACAGTACCTGACCGAACAAGAATGGGAACGCGACTACCCTAGCCGCAGAGGTCCAGCCTACCTAATTGCCGACTACATGCGTGGCGATGTCAGCGGTATTTCACCCATCATGACCAATTCTGAATCGATTAAACAATTTGGAAACAATGCATATGGCAAACCAGCCACCGCGCTCAATATATTGCGCGAAACCATCATGGGGCGCGAGCTATTTGACTACGCATTTAAAACCTATTGCGAGCGCTGGGCCTTCAAGCACCCGACCCCAGCCGATTTTTTCCGCACCATGGAAGACGCTTCTGCAGTTGACCTCGACTGGTTTTGGCGCGGTTGGTTCTATTCCACTGACCACGTCGATATCGCACTCACTGATGTGAAATGGTTTCAACTTAATACCCAAAACCCGACCATTGAAAAAGCATTTTTACAACAAAAAGACGCACAAAAAGATGTCTTCATTGGAGATACACGCAATCAAACAAGTATTGTACAAACCGTCAATGAAAGAGATCCGCAAATCGACGACTTCTATGCCAAGCGCAACATCTATGCTGTAGATGCCTTAGATGAGAAAGCGTATCAAAGTTTTGTCAGTAAAACCAGCGCCGAAGACCTCGCCTATTTGAACGCAGGTAAGCAGCTTTACGAACTCACCTTTGAAAACTTGGGCGGATTAGTCATGCCGCTCATTATTGAGGCCACTTTTGCCGATGGTTCTAAAAAAGTACAACGTATCCCGGCCGAAATCTGGCGCATCGAAGAACTCAAAGTGAGTAAAGTTTTTGTCTATGATCAGCCCGTGGTTTCATTTAGACTCGATCCATTCTTGGAAACAGCCGATACGGATCTTGACAACAACACTTGGCCGCGCACCTTGCAACCAACACGCTACCAGTTATACAAACAAGAGCAAACCCGTGAAAACCCCATGCAGCGCCAACAGCGTTTGGAGCAAATGCAACGCGGCGGAAATTAATACTACATTTTTTGAAAACTGACTAACTTTTGAATTTGTGTAGACTTAATGAGGTAATGATACATACCGGGCGATAAATTTTGAATTTCAAAAGCTAAAATTTGTTGCCCTTGCTGAAGGTGCTGATCCAATACTTTACTGATTATTTTTCCACTTTGATCTAACAGATAAATTTGGTAGTGTTCACTTTGCGCCATAAACTGAAGATGATGCTGCCCGAAACTCGGATTTGGGTAAACAAGTGCAGTTGTGGCTGCTTGTGCCTGCTCGTCGATTGCATTGGAACAACCTTGTAATAAATCATAGTAAGTAATGCTTTGCTCAAATAAGCTTTGGATGGTATTGGGGTCAACCTCAAACCAATCTTTGAGCAAACTGGCATAGATATCTCTAAAATCAATTTGCATTGGTAGACCCGCTTGGTTATTGATTTGATTAGGAATAATCGGGTTTGATCCGACAATTCCGTTGCTCACGCAAGAACCAAACAAAATCAATGGTGCTGCATCGCCGTGGTCTGTTCCCATACTGCCATTGCTCGCTATTTGGCGCCCAAATTCTGAGAAAGTAAGCCCGGCCACGCGTTGTTCGAGACCTAGGAGTTGTAAATCGTGCTGAAAGGCACGTACGGCATCGGAGATACGCTTGAGTAAATTGGCATGTACACCCTCTTGCAATGCATTCTGATCCACTTGAGCATCATGTGTATCAAAACCATTCACGTTTAATATGTATACCTTGGTTTGCAACCCGCCAGAAATCATTTGTGCGACGTACTTGAGCTGAACTGCAAGTGGATTCTGAGGGTCGTATAGATTGGAAAGCGAATTGCCCGCACTTGCGGCGCTACTGATTTGCTGACCATACTCGTTGGTCTGATTGATCAAGGTAGAAATATATTCAATTTGCCCACCATAATAGGT
>JBJTNX010000149.1:0-8402 GCA_046074325.1 Sphingomonadales bacterium | reverse complement strand
TCAAGGTTTTCGGAAAGTGGTTCTTCACTGAGGTCTATCATGTGTGAGCTGAACAAGGGTTTGCCCGTTTCTTTGTAGAAAGCCTCGCCGGCATCGAGTAGGGCGTCTATCCATGGCAATAATTTTTTGGCGCAGTGGTCGGTGTGTAAAATGACCGTTGCAAAGTAGGCCTCGGCCAATTGGTGAACATGGCGAGCTCCTGAAATGGAACCTAGAATTGCTGCTTTTTCAGCTTCGTTAGAAAGACCCTTACCTGCAAAAAACTGCCCGCCACCGTTAGAAAACTGAATAATTACAGGTGCATTGAGCTTAGCCGCTGTTTCCATAACGGCATTCACGGTACTGGTGCTCGTGACGTTGACTGCCGGCAATGCGAATTGCTTTTGTTTGGCAAGTTGAAAAATAGCTTGAACTGTATCGCCTGTAGCGACTCCTGGCTTGATCATAATGGTTGTGTTGTTGTTGATTGATTAGACAAAATTAGAAATTATCTCGGATAAAATATTTTTAAGAATCTTGCGTTATATACCAAACATTTTACTGCCTATGATTAAAAATACCTACTCTTCAAATCCGAATTCAACAACAAATTTACTTCCAAACCCGAGTGTGCTTCTCTTTTTAAAGCAGTACAGCCAATCTGTAGAGGCGCTGAAAGGTAAAAAAGGAAGCTATTTGTTAGCAAAGAATTAATCAAGCGCCGCAAGGCGCTTTTTTTCTGAGTTACTTTTTACAGAGATATTCTAAAATTTGGGTAATCAAAGCAAATGGCAATTCCGTTTTCAAGTCAAACTGAACGGCTCCTTTGGAATATTTGTATCCCTTTTGCTCAAAAATGGTTGCAAAGTGCGCAATGGCTTTGGCTCCCGGATATAATCCGATGTGTTTGGAATAACCCGCATAATGAATGAAGTTTTTTCCGTTGCGCTGAAAAGTCGGAATGCCATAGCCAATTTTTTGGGTCAGGCCCGGGATTTGTTTTTCTATATGGGCATGGAGCGCTTTGAGCTGAACTTGCGTATGAGCGGGGAACTGCGCAATATGTGCTTCTATAGCAGGATGCATTATTGTTCGCAATACGTTTTGAACTGATTAAGGATGGCTTGCCAACCTTGCTGTTGTAGTTCTCTCGGATTTTGGTCTTCGGGTTCAAAGCGTTGCAAGACGGTGACAAAATTTTCTGAAATCATAAACTTTACTTCTACTTTTCGGCCATCTTCGAGTTCAGATGCAATAAACGTTGGTTCCTCGATGGCCAGAAAGTTGGCAATTAAATCAAATCCAAAACTGCCGTCCTTAGCCTCCATTCTATAATTCGAAGAGCCCCCAACTCGGAAATCTACCTCAGCTTTTGGGCAACACCATGACTCGTGGGCGAAATTCCAATTAACAACGTGTTCGGGTTGGGTCCATTTTGCCCAAATTTGTGTGAGAGGTGCTGAAATGTTGGCTGAGACCTCGATATATTGACTGTTTTCCATCTGACAAATATAAATTATCAAACGTTTAATTCGGTAATTTTGAGCCATGCAATTTGAACTTGTTTCGGATTACCAACCTACCGGGGATCAACCCGAAGCCATCAGACAACTTGTGGATGGCCTCAACAGTGGACAGCGTCAGCAAACCCTTCTTGGTGTAACGGGCAGCGGCAAAACATTCACAGTAGCAAACGTCATTACCAAAGTACAGCGCCCCACCCTCATATTGTCGCACAACAAAACACTTGCAGCTCAACTCTACGGCGAATTCAAGCAGTTTTTCCCAAATAATGCCGTCGAATATTTCGTGTCTTATTATGACTACTATCAACCTGAAGCATACATTCCTTCTACCGGGACATTCATAGAAAAAGACCTGCAAATCAACGACGAAATCGAAAAACTTCGGTTGGCCGCCACCTCTGCCCTGCTTTCCGGAAGGCGCGATGTCATTGTGGTGGCCTCAGTGAGTTGCATTTACGGGATTGGTAACCCTACAGAATTTAAAAATAGCATATTACATCTCAAGGTCGGCGATGTGGTGTTGCGCAACAAATTTTTATTCAGGTTAGTCGAAAACTTATATCAGCGCTCGGGCAACGATTTTGAAAGAGGCCAGTTTCGGGTTTCCGGCGATACCGTAGACATCTATTTGGCCTATGCCGACTACGCCTTGCGCATTGGCTTTTGGGCCGACGAAATCGAGCGTATTGCTGCAATAGACCCAGAAACCGGCACAACGCTTGAAACTTTTCAGTCCATCGATATTTTTCCGGCTAACCTATTTGTTTCAAGTCCAGACAACACGCGCCAGGCCATCCTTCAAATTCAAGACGACCTGGTTGAACAAGTCGCCAATTTCAAAGCAGAGGGCAAACTCGAAGAAGCCAAAAGACTCGAAGAGCGCGTCAATTACGATTTGGAAATGATCCGTGAATTGGGCTATTGTTCAGGCATCGAAAATTATTCCAGGTATTTTGATCGCCGAGAGCCCGGTGAACGCCCTTTTTGCTTGCTTGATTACTTTCCGGAAGATTTTTTAATGGTCATAGATGAAAGCCATGTGACGCTGCCTCAAGTCCGCGGCATGTATGGCGGAGACCGCTCGCGCAAAATCAATCTTGTGGACTACGGCTTTCGCCTACAAGCTGCCATCGATAACCGCCCGTTGCAATTCAATGAATTCGAAGGTTTTTTATCCAATGTCATATACGTATCGGCTACACCCGCCGATTACGAGATGCAGCAGTCCGAAGGCATTGTAGTCGAACAACTCATCCGACCTACTGGCTTGCTCGATCCGATCATTGAAGTACATCCTAGTAAAAATCAAATTGACCACCTCATTGAACAAATTGAACAACGTCGCCAACGCGACGAACGCACACTTGTCACTACACTGACTAAACGCATGGCCGAAGAGCTCCAAAAATACCTCGATCGTTTGGGCATTCCTTGTAGGTATATTCATTCTGAAATCGATACAATAGAAAGGGTCGAGATTTTACGTCAACTCCGGCTCGGCGATTTCGATGTTTTGATCGGCGTCAATCTACTTCGGGAAGGCCTCGACTTACCAGAGGTATCTTTGGTAGCCATTCTAGATGCCGATAAAGAAGGTTTCCTGCGCAACGAACGCTCTTTGGTACAAACTGTTGGGCGCGCCGCGCGCAATGTCAATGGAAAAGTGCTCATGTTTGCAGATAAAATCACCGATTCTATGCGCCGTACCATTGACGAAACAGCCCGGCGGCGCCTGGCCCAAGAAGCCTACAACCTTGCCCACAACCAGGTACCTACTGCACTCAATAAGTCCAAAGACAAGATATTAGAAAGCACCAAGGTTGCCGACGGCGATCAAACCACCAGACAAGCCAAGGCGCTTCAAGCCGAGAAAAACACAGAACAAACGCGTCATATTTCACCAAAATTTGAAAGCCCTGAGGCCCTCCAGAAAGAAATCAAAGCGCTCAAAAAAGAAATGGAACGCGCTGCCAAAGACCTCGACTTCATCGAAGCGGCCCGCATCCGCGACCTCATTAAAAACATCGAAAAACAAAACCCATGAATGCACTTAAACAATTTAGATTAGCAGCCATTGCCGAAGGTATATCTTGGCCCGCCCTGCTTTTTACGATGTATTTGAAATATGGCCAAAATATGCCAGAACCCAACCAATGGGTGGGCATGATACACGGCGTTTTATTTATTGCGTACTGTTTTTATATTGCCTACTTCTACTTCGAAGAAAAATGGGCGCTTCCAAAATGTATCGTCCTGTTTATCACGGCCTTCCTTCCATTTGGAACTTTTTGGGCGGAAAGAAAATACCTCAGATAGTACACAAATTATTTTAGGGAGAATAAGGTTACCCTAAAGAAGTTTAAAAATTGTATTTGCTTTGGTCGAAATTAACTAACTTTCGGTTGAACCAACTGAACTACAACATGCTTAAACTACTTAAACGCCTTTTTTTTTGGCTCCTATTTCTGGTTATCGTGGCTTTGGTAGTCGCTTTGTTTTTGCCGACCACTTTTAATGTAGAACGCAGCGCAATGATCGCGCAACCCCGCGACTCCGTTTTCAATTACATCAAGTTTCTTGAAAATCAGGAGGAATTTGGTATCTGGTGGAAAGCCGATCCTCAAATGCAGGTGAGTCATTCGGGTACCGATGGGCAACCGGGCTTCACCACTACTTGGAAAAGTCAAAAAGACGACGTCGGGTCGGGTCAACAAAAAATTATGGCCATCCAACAAGGCCAGCGCATCGACCTCGAACTCAAATTCATTGAGCCGTTTGAGAGCACCAATAAATCCTTCATGAGTACCCAGAAAATTGACACCAACACCACGCGTGTTTCATGGGGTATCAGTGGCGAAATGCCGTATCCGGGTAACCTAATGACCCTCTTCATCGACATGGAAAAACAACTTGGGACAGACCTTGAAAAAGGACTAAAAAATCTCAAACGCATCCTCGAAAAATAAAGTTGTTAACTTTGTTGAAAATTGAAGCACATGTCAAACCAATTATTGAAAGGAAAAAGAGGCATCATCTTTGGTGCATTGAACAATCAGAGTATTGCATGGAAAGTAGCTCAGCGCGCTCATGAAGAAGGCGCAACTTTCGTACTCACTAACGCCCCCATCGCCATGCGCATGGGTGAAATCAACGAGTTGGCAGCCGAAACAGGCAGCCAAGTCATTCCAGCAGACGCCACTAACGTAGCAGACCTCGAAAACCTCGTTACGCAAGCCCAAGAAATTCTTGGCGGTAAAATAGACTTCGTATTGCACTCTATCGGGATGTCTCCAAATGTGCGCAAAGGCAAGCACTACACCGAAAACGACTACAACTACTACGGCCAAACCATGGACGTTTCAGCGATGTCTTTGCACAAGACACTTGCCACCCTATACAAGCACGACGCCATGAACGAATGGGGTTCTGTGGTTGCACTTTCTTACATTGCTGCCCAACGTATTTTCCCTGACTACAACGATATGGCCGATGCCAAGTCTTTGCTCGAATCTATTGCTCGCTCTTTTGGTTACCACTACGGCATCAAAAAGAAAGTGCGTGTCAATACCATTTCGCAGTCACCAACGGTTACTACCGCTGGCCAAGGCATCAAAGGCTTTACGGAGTTCATCAATTTCTCTGAGCAAATGTCGCCACTTGGCAATGCAAGCGCTATTGCCTGCGCAGACTACTGCATCAGTATGTTCTCTGACCTCACGAAATACGTTACAATGCAAAACCTCTTCCACGACGGCGGTTTCTCCAATACAGGCGTTACCCAACAAGTCATTGAGCGTTTTGGCGATCAGTAAAACGAAGTTTCAAATTGAAAACAAAAAAGGCCACTCTCGAGTGGCCTTTTTTATTGTATATCAGGCAACTACTCAAAAAATGCCTCGTTAACGTTATAGAATACCAAAATATAGAAACTTTAACTCCCAAATCATGACTAAAAATCTACTTCAAACAATTTTGCTGTGCATGAGTATATGCCTTACTACGCAGCGTGCCTTGGCACAAATTGACGTCGTTCCTGCCAGCGCTGCAGGCGTTTGTGACGGTACGGCAACACTCAGTAACGCTGTTTCAGTTATTCAATCGTCCGTAACTTGGTATAGCAATGGCGCAGTGTTGGCGAGCAACACTTATCAAATTGGGAATTTATGCCAGGGCTATTATGGTGTTTCTTTGGTGCAGAGTAATCCCGCTGGCGGCTTGGATTCTTTGAATTACACGTTTGTAGTTGGTGTTGGTGCCAACCCTTGTTCTACATTAAGCGCCACCATTTCACAAACGCCAGCTTCCACCCCAACATCCAACGACGGCGCCATGACTGGAAATGCCACAGGAGGCAATCCACCCTATATGTATTCTTGGAGCAATGGTGAAAATGTTCAAACCATTTCCAATGTACTTCCGGGATACAATTACTGTTTATATGTGCAAGATATGGCCGGCTGTAGTTTCCTTGTCTGCGACTCCCTTCAAATACTGAACCCAACAATGGGCGATACGCTAGTGGTGAACGGTGCCAACTGTGGCCCAACGAATACCACCTTATTTACACAAGAATTAGAAGATTGTAATTTTGATTTCAATGCTTGTGCGAGTGCGAATCTCTACTTCATCACCTTATTGAGCAATGATTCCATCCAAGCGTACTGGCATTTCATCGATACAAATGGACTAATAACAACCTATATCATCAATTATTATGCACCGAATGCCTGGGGGACACTTTGCTACAACTTGCAATTTACGTTGTTCTGCTCGGTGATCAAGTCTTCGAATGTCAAAACAATAATTGTGACAGATGCGGCGCAGCTTGGTGGCATCCAAGAAATTGGCAAGAATCCATTTAGCGTCAACAACCCAATGGGCAATGAGCTCAGTATTGTCTTCGAGAAAGCTACTTGCGGGAGCTTGACTTTATACAACATGTTTGGGCAAGTTCTTTGCACTCAAAATTTAAATGCTGTTGTCAATACCAAATTGCAAACCAATGACTTACCAGCAGGGAATTACCTCCTTCAAATAGTTGATGAATCTAAAGTTTATACGCAGAAAGTCATCAAATAATTTGCGCATTTTTTATTCGTTAAAGCCCTGATTTTTCAGGGCTTTTTTTTTGTTTTTTTAGATTTATACCACCCCGATTTTTAAATTTAAGCGTCATATGGTTGTACACAATTTGCGCAAATTCGAATTATTTGAAACTCACAGAGGCTGACATTCAACGCATCAGAAAACAAGATGAGCGTTTTTTAATCGAGATCTACAACGGCGTCTTTCCGTTGATGATGTCGGTTGCCGTTCGCTACAAAAACAATCGGGAAGAACAACACACCGCTATTCATAATTCATTTTTAAAAATGATACGGTCTATCGAACAATTTAAAGTCAATAGTTCTTTTGAGGCTTGGATCTTGCGTATTTTACGCAATGAACTCATTGATGACTTCCGCCGCACACACAAAAAATCGGCTTTGCAGTTTACAGAACTTACAGATAAAATTGCAGACCACAATTTTGAGCTCATCCAACTCGAACAGACACCACCAACCGAACTACTGCTCTTGCTCAATGAATTACCGCCAGCATCCAAAGTAGTATTCAATTTGTACGCCATAGACGATTTCAATATCAAGCAAATTAGCGAAGCTTTAGAAATTTCAGTAGAAACCGTTAAGTGGCACCTGAAAACAGCACGTAAACAATTGCGTGCGCGCATCTCGAACCTCAAACAACAAAACCATGACATCGAGTAAGCAACAGTTTGATAAGCTGTTCAAACAGAAAATGCAAGCAATGCAATTCGAGCCGACAGACAACGCCGCCTCGAAACTGCTTGAAGACCTCAAGCAAAAGAAAAAACAAGTGCGCACTAAAACTTGGGGTAAACTCAGCATGATCCTAATTGTCATGAATACGCTTGTGGTGTTGCAACTCAACATCCGCTATAACCAAAAACCAGCGCTCTATCAGGCCAGAAACAATTTTGAAAATGTAAACGCTTTCTCCTTTACGAGCGAGCCTATAAATGTGGCATCAAGTGAACAACATATTATTACAGAACAAGAGAAATACTTTAACTTGAATGATTTGTTCGAAACAGTAAACCCGGAGGCGAACACGAAAACAACCGAGACCTGGACCACGCTCTCAAAAATGGCGGCAAAAAATAAAGCGGGCCTTCATATTTATCATTTCAAAACTGCCCCGCCTATTGCTGCCATATTTGAATTTGAGGGCGACGTACTGAGCGATCAAAAAACGTCTGTTTCCGAGACGCTCATTTGTGGCCAAAACAAAGAAAAAACGAAATTAGTAATCGCCCGATCTAGAATTGCTAATTTTCAAGCGGACAGCTTGGCAAAAGATAAGGAAAAGGGTATTTGCAGACCGAATGGTTTTGATGAAGACGCAGTTATTCAATACAATGTCTACGACAAACGCACTTTGTTCAGTAGATTCCAAGCGGAGCAAATTCATTGGGGAATGGTCCGAACTACAAAAATTGCCAAACCTGAAAAACAGGTCAAAGAAAAACAAGAACCCCAAAAACAAGAACCCAAAAAACAGGTTCAAGAAAAACAAGTTTCAAAAAAACAGGATCAAGAAAAACAAAAGAAACAAAAACAAAACAACTATACTGCACCAGTTCAAAGACCGCAAGTCCACCAGCATAGTATCCGACAATACGAGGAGCCCGAATACGAAGAATACGATTACTTCGTCAAAAACGACAGCCTGATTTTCATCAGTGAAGGAGTTAATTTTGTGGTCATGATGCAACCTGACGGCACCATATTATCAAAAGCGCAAATTGAAATCACCCAACCGTATGCCTATTATTTGGGAGAAAAGCGCGCCTTTTTTGACCAACAAACTGGAAAA
>JBJTNX010000148.1:0-7669 GCA_046074325.1 Sphingomonadales bacterium | reverse complement strand
ATGCCAAATAGGCTTCATAGATATCCTCATGGAAATCAAAAAAATGTACTTCAATTTTTTTGACGGTTTTGGCCTCTTGAATGGTAGGGCGCCAACCTATATTCATCATGCCGAATAGCTTACGTCCTTTATAAACAGTAGACACCGCATAAACGCCATCGGCAGGCAAGATTTTTTCTGTTTCGGTGAGTTCCACATTGGCAGTAGGATAACCAATACTTCGGCCATTTTGCAGCCCCCTCGATACAAAACCAGAAACTTGATAAGGTTGTCCGAGGTAATTGTTGGCTTGTCGGATCTGACCCGCAGCAATTGCTTTTCTGATTTTTGACGAGCTGATATACACAGCATCGATTTGCTCGACAGGAATTTCTGTAACCGTGAAGAATCCTTGGGCTTCGTAGGTACGTAAGAATGCTAAATTACCTTGTCGGTCATGGCCGAATTGGTGATCATAGCCAATGATTACCTTTTGTGCATTCAAGCCTTTAATGAGGATATTTTCAACAAATGCAGCTGCCGATTGCTGGGCAAATTGTTCGTTGAATTCAATGACAACAACGTGATCTAAACCCAGCGCTTCTAAACGTGCCAATTTCTCTTCTTGGGTTTGGATGAGTCCTAAGGGTTCTGATGGAAAAAGTACTTTGCGCGGATGCGGATGAAAGGTAAGTAATACCGATGCAAAGCCAAGTTCTTTGGCTGCTTGACAAACAGAAGAAAGAATCTTTTGATGGCCTAAATGTAAGCCATCAAAAGTACCGATTGTGACCACCGTTGGTTGGTCAATTGGAAAAGAGTCGAGTTCTTTGTGCAGCTGCATTAGAGAATGAGCATGGCGTCACCGTAAGAATAGAATCTGTATTTTTCTTTAACTGCTTCTTCGTAGGCCTTGTGCATGAGTTCATGACCCATAAAAGCTGAAATCATCATGAGTAACGTAGAGAGCGGTGTGTGGAAATTAGTGATCAGACAATCTGCAATACTGAATTCGTATGGCGGAAAAATAAATTTGTTCGTCCAGCCGTCGTAAGGCTTTAGTAAGCCCTCTGTGGATACAGAAGACTCAATGGAACGCATTGATGTGGTGCCAATTGCACAAACTTTGCGCTTCTGGCGTTTGGCGTCGTTGACCATATTTGCTGCCGCTTCTGGAATAATGACTTGTTCTGAATCCATTTTGTGTTTAGTGAGGTCTTCAACCTCCACCGAACGGAAAGTACCAAGGCCAACGTGAAGCGTAAGTTCGGCAAAATTAATTCCTTTTAACTCTAAACGCTTTAGCAATTGTTTTGAGAAGTGCAACCCAGCAGTAGGTGCTGCAACGGCGCCTTCTACACTTGCAAAAACGGTTTGGTAACGCTCTTCGTCTTCGGGTTCTACTTCTCTTTTGATGTATTTTGGAAGTGGTGTTTCACCTAGCTCAGTGATTTTTGCTTTGAATTCTTCATAAGGGCCGTCAAAAAGAAAACGCAGCGTTCGGCCGCGTGAGGTGGTGTTGTCAATAACCTCTGCAACCAGAGAATCATCTTCTCCAAAATAAAGTTTATTACCGATGCGAATCTTGCGCGCCGGATCGACGAGAACATCCCAGAGTAGACTTTCTCTGTTGAGTTCACGAAGTAAAAAAACCTCGATTTTTGCACCTGTTTTCTCTTTGTTACCGTACATACGCGCAGGAAAAACACGCGTGTTGTTGCGGATCATGACATCGCCCTCTTCAAAATAATCCAGGACGTCGCGAAACATTTTGTGTTCTATGAGGCCCGTTGAACGGTGCACAACCATCAGACGGCATTCGTCGCGGTTTTCTTCAGGATAATTTGCAATTAATTCTTCGGGAAGGTGGAAGTCAAAATCTGACAATTTCATTTTACTCATAGGACGAACTTTAAGCCCTCGTTTAGAAAGGGAGCGCAAAGATACAACATCAAGACCCCCTATGTCAAGTATTTGAGCAAGTATTTCGATGACAACACTGACAAATATCAGGATTTGAACAAATCTTGCTCATTTTAAAGTGCCATAAGACCATCGAAATTTGTACAAAATGATTCCTATGTATACAAAAATGATTGAAGAAATGGAAAGCAACAGATTTGGTTGGATTTCTATTGTTTTATTAATTGTCGGATGTTTAGGTGGCTTGACGATTGGCCTGGGCGCCATTGGCTCCACACCTGCAATGATAGTCATTGTCATCCCAACCATGCTCACTTTGAGCTTGCTACTCGCTGTTGCACCAATGAAATGGATTGTAAGCAGTGCAATAACTTGCGTGGGTATAGATCTCCTATTTTTGGGCTACTTTCTCCTTTAATACGCTGCGGCGCATTTAAAATTGAAAATAAACAAACGCTTTGAAAGTATCGGAAACGGCCTGATACATGATAAAAACACAAAAAGCAAAGGTGAGTGCCTGAAGTGGCATTGGCCATTTAGAGAAAAATAACACGGTTTTATCTTTCCAATTTTGTGGCAGCCAATGTGTGAGATATCCCAGTAGGATCAAGTAGAATACGGCTTGGAAATTATTCCAAACTTTCCACCAAACTTGTAAAGACCAATCAAAGTGCTGGGCAACATGATTGAGATATTCCAGCGGCTGGTCCGGCTCCGATAGTCGAAACCAAATACGCGTGAACGTAATAAATGACAAAGTGAAAAAAATACGCCATCCGCGAATGAGCCAGGAGGTGCTATTTTGGTATGGACTTATGCGTTTCCAATAATTATAGAGCACCAAAGCCGCACCGTTCATGGCGCCCCAAATGACAAAATTTTGGCTAGCCCCATGCCACAAACCACCGACAATCATGGTGATCAACAAATTGAGGTCGCGCACGGCAAATGTTTTGAATGCTGGCCACAATTGCCATAAAATCAGATAAAGCCCAAGTAAACCGCCATAGATATACCATAATTCTACCCAGCCAGTAATAAAATATAAAAAGCCAAGAATGACAGCTGTCATGATTGCGGTACCAATGGATCCTTTTTGATTACCTCCAAGTGGAATATAGAGATAATCGCGAAGCCAAGCCCCTAAAGATTTGTGCCAGCGTCTCCAAAAATCGGCAACAGAAACAGACTTATACGGTGAGTTAAAGTTTTCAAGTAAGGTAAAACCCATTAACCGTGATACGCCAATTGCCATATCCGTATAGCCTGAAAAGTCAGCATAAATCTGTAGCGAATAGGCAAACATTGCCAACACACCAACGAAACCAGGATAGGTTTCTGGTGCATCTAGTACTTTATCTATGAAATGGACAGCTATATAATCAGCAAAAACCAATTTTTTAAGCAAGCCTTTTCCAATCATCCAAAGCGCTCCTGAAAAAGCGAGTTTATTCAGTTCAAAAGGTTGATGAATTTGAGGGATGAAATCCCGAGCCCTTACGATAGGACCCAAAATTAGGTGAGGAAAATAGGTAACATAAAATGCGTAATCGAAGAAATTTGTTGAGGCCTTGATCTCCTTACGGGAGATATCCACTAGATAGGAGATGTTATGAAAAGTGAAAAAGGAAACACCAACAGGAACCAGAATTTTATCGACAAAGCTTCCTTTTCCAAACCAATCGTTACCGAGAACAGCAAAATGATTCACCACGTTATAATCTGTTCCGAATTGCGCATTGAAAGCCTCGGTAAAAAAGTAAGCGTACTTGAAATAGAATAGCCCAAGTAAATTTAAAACCAGACCGATAATAAGCCATGCTTTGTTTGCACGCGAATCCGCTTTCTCTTGTACCCCCAACCCAATCAGGTAATTGATCAAAAGCATAGTGGCTAAAAGCAAAACAAAATTACCTGAGGTCTTGTAGTAAAAAAACAAACTTACGCCAGTCAGAAAAATACTGCGCAATAGAAAACGTTTGTGTATCAGCACAAATAGGGCCATCACAGCGATGAAAAACAGCCAGAAATCTAGGCGGTTAAAGACCAAACTCTCTTGTTGTTGCCAGGAAAAAAGTTCGTTGATTCGGTTCATTTGCTTTGCATAATTGATTTTGGCAAGTTCTTTTTAAAGGCTTCTATGAGCAAAGTGCCTTTAAGGTGATAACCCGTGCCAGTAAAGTGGACGTAATCAGATTGCATAAGGCCTGCATTTTTCCATGTTTTGGAAGAACCGAGCTCGCCCATGATGCCATAAAAATCCCAAACTGCTGTCTGGTATTGCGCTGCCAATTGAAAAATGACTTCGCGTTGTCTTGCTGTATTTCGATTCGGGTACTTACGTTGGAAGTAATCGTCGTTTGGAACTGTAAGTAGAATCGCACAATTGGGGTTACTCTGTAAAACCTGAAGAATCATCTTTTCAAGATTTGTCTTGTATTGTTGAGGGTCGAAGGCTTCATAGGTGCAATGTGCGTCATTGGTGCCTACCGAAAAAATAAATAAATCTGGCGGGCTCAATTGCAAATCTCTACTGAAATTAGTGTTCGCCAAATACGTTGGCAAACTTGCTCCGTTGATGCCAATTGCCGTGTAACTTATCCCAGGTAAATCATTGAGAAACTCAAAACCATAAAGTTCCATCGTAAAGGGCACAACACTATTTTTAACAAAAAGCAAATCCAAAGAGTCGAGGTGATCTGAAAACGATACCTCTGTATAACCTAAGTTGGAATAATGTTCCACGGCAGTAACCAACAACTCTTGATCTCCGAAGTTCAAGTCGTATGGAAAAGCGCCTGTGTTATGGTAAATGCGCAAACGGTCAAATGGCGGTTTGGCAGCCGTGCGTAAATGCTTGAAATTGATTACCACTAGAGAATCTGAACAGGTAATTGCCGCCCCGCTCAAACCGTAGTCCAAATCTTCTGGTCTTTGATTGACACTGCGGTATCCTTTCCAAATATTTGGGGAACTAAAATTATAATTTGAAGGGTTGTTGGTATGGGCCAAATTAAAAGGAAAAACCAAACCGCGTTCGCCGCTTAATCCTGGCCAGTTGGTTTGTAAAAACGTTCTGAAATCATGGGTGTAGATGTCTGCCTGCAAGTGGGAGCCACCAATGTGGTAAAAATTGAGCTTGCCCGTTTTGGTTGCTACCATTTGAGAAAGCGCATGCTGAAAGTATACCCAATTTGGACTTTCTTGGCCAAAAAACTGGAACTGATTACACTCTATTGCAATAAATGGATATTGAGCCGCTATTTGCAACTCCGTCTCACTCAATGTATCAGCATGATTGGTGAGCTGAGATTGGCCAAATGTCAATATAGAAAATGTGAAGACAAAACCAATGACAAGAATTCTCATTCTTGACCTCCTTTTTTACTCAGCCAGTTCGTATAAGCGGCTCCAAATGCTTCAAAAAAGTACTGTGAAGCAATGCTGGCACCGCGCGGTGTAAAGTGGACGTAATCTTTTCCTGCCAATCCTTGTGAGACCCAGGCTGGCATTGAATTTAAACCGCCCATTGCCGCATATAAATTCCAGAAAGCGACGCCGTTATCGGCGCACATTTTTTGCATGCGTTCTACAGTGTATGGCAAAAGTGGATAGGTCTCAAAAACGCCGTCGTTTAACCGCGACATATCACTTGGGCCGATTAAAACTATGGCTGCGTCTGGAACTAATTTCTGTATGTAATTGATGCGATTTTTAAGGGAAGCCACGTAATAGCGCACACTACTGCTGTCACGGAAAGAATGCACTGAATTACCACCAAATTGTAAAATAAATAATTTAGTATTGGCTTCTCTATGCATTTGCGCAAATAAGTTGGCATCTGATGAACTGAGGTCGTGTCCAGATGAGCCGCGCATGGCAACGTTATTTACCTGAACGCCAACATCTCCCTCCAAACTAAACCCGGTAAATACTGGGCTTTTTGTCGAGGAAAACACATAGCGTAACTTTCCAGGGGTCTGCTCAAAGCTGAGTGGTAAAACGTGTGGAGCGCCATCGGCAATGAGTGAATCTTCGTGAATGAGCTTGTCGTTTTGATAAACTTTGACGCTACAAGGTTTATAACAACTGTTATAATAGCACTTGACCTGACTGTAAGAACGAGCCCTCGCAAAGGCTGCTGCTGATGGCGCAATTTCAATCCAGGCTTCTGTTGGCGTTTGTAATTCTGAATTGCCTTCGGTAAAAGTAGCAGCGGAGAGCATTGCGCCGTAGCGACGCGTACTCATTTTAGGCGGCCAAAAGGCCGTATAGCGCTTGAAATTTGGCGAAACACTTTGCTTGAAACTCTGCGTGACGTAAACATTATACGCCGGAATCAGACCGGGTCCAATTCCGCCAAATTGTTGCTGAATGCGCTGCCTAATATATCCCGTTATGCGGTCGCCTTCAATTTGAGAATCTCCGTAATGAAAGATACTGATCTTTTTACCTGTTACCGCATTCTGTAGCGCCTCAAAAAACCGCGCCATACGCGCTTCTGCACTCTGACTCAGGAATAAGGGATTGGAGCTTGCGGCAGCCAAAGCACCACCCTCAGGCAAACCAGTTTGCCCTGAACTACTACCCATATGTTTGGGACCAGCGTTAATATCTGAGGTGTCTACGGCCGAAACAATTTTCTCAATATTTTTCTTGACTTGTTTTTTGGCCACCCAAACCCTTTCAATTGGTAGAAAACGCCAATGGATTCCGAGCCATTGCACCCCATTTTTAGGTAACAAAACACTAGGAATGCACAAAAGTGACAAAACCAGTATTAAAAAAAGAAGAACTTTGTATGGGCGTATTTGTTGCACGAATCAATATCTTGGGCAAATATAGTTCATCTTTAGGCAAATATTAAGCATATGACCAACCAACTCAGCAACGAAAGTTCACCTTACTTGTTACAACATGCCAATAACCCTGTACATTGGGTAGCATGGTCTGAAGACATCTTTGAGCGAGCAAAAGCAGAGGATAAACTGCTTTTGATAAGCGTGGGTTATTCTGCTTGTCATTGGTGCCATGTAATGGAGCACGAGTGTTTTGAAGACGAAGAAGTAGCTGCAATAATGAACGCACACTTCATTAATGTAAAGGTAGACCGAGAAGAAAGGCCTGATGTTGATCAAATTTACATGACCGCTGTTCAGCTCATGACCCAAAGAGGCGGTTGGCCGCTAAACTGTTTTACCTTGCCCGACGGCAGGCCTATTTATGGCGGCACGTATTTCCCGAAAGAACAATGGATGCATATTTTAAAATCACTTGTGCATACCTACTCCCATGACCGACCCAAAGCCATTGATTATGCACGGCAACTACACGAAGGAATTCAACAAGCAGAACTCATTGACGTGCCGCAAGAAATTTCGGCTTTTAGTGCAGAGAGGCTACACGAAATGGTGGTGCGCTGGGCTAGAACATTTGATGCTTTTGAAGGAGGCACCAACAAAGCGCCGAAATTTCCATTGCCGAATAATTGGCTTTTTTTACTCCGCTATGCACAGCTTTTTGACGAGCACAAAATAGAGAAACAAGTTCAATTGACCCTTGATAAAATGGCATTTGGCGGTATTTACGATCAAATTGGTGGTGGTTTCACGCGTTACTCCGTGGATATGCTCTGGAAGGTCCCACACTTCGAGAAAATGCTTTACGACAATGGCCAACTGACTTCTTTGTACGCTAATGCATACCGACATTTTAAAAAGCCATTGTACAAACGAACGGTGTACCAGACAGTGGATTGGTTGCAACG
>JBJTNX010000147.1:0-3526 GCA_046074325.1 Sphingomonadales bacterium | reverse complement strand
ACCGCGCTTCTTCCATCATCAAAGTAATTGGTGTTGGTGGCGGTGGTTCAAACGCCGTAAACCACATGTACTTGCAAGGTATTGCAGGGGTTGATTTCATTGTTTGCAACACGGATTGCCAGGCATTGGACCACTCTCCGGTACCTTATAAAATTCAACTTGGACCAAACCTAACCGAAGGTCGAGGCGCAGGCATGATACCTGAAGTAGGTATGAACGCCGCCATGGAAAATATTCAAGAAATCCGCGAATTATTATCTGCCGGCACCAAAATGGTTTTTGTAACAGCAGGTATGGGCGGTGGAACGGGAACAGGTGCTGCTCCAGTAATTGCCCAAGTTGCGCGCGATCTCGGAATTCTTACCGTTGGTATTGTAACGGTTCCTTTCAATTTTGAAGGGCGCAAGCGCCGTCAACAAGCCGAAGAAGGTCTGGAGCGTATGCGACAAAACGTCGATACACTTCTAATTATCAACAATGAAAGACTGCGTGAGTACGGTAAAAATATGTCTTTATCTGAAGCGTTTTCGCATGCAGATGACGTTTTGACTGTTGCAGCTAAAGGTATTGCCGAAGTTATTTCTGTAACGGGTGCAATCAACGTCGATTTTAACGATGTCAATACCGTGATGCGCAATTCAGGGCACGCCATTATGGGTAGTGCCGTGGCAAGTGGCGAAGACCGCGCTATGGTCGCTGTTCAAAATGCCTTGAACTCTCCGCTACTCAACGATAACGATATCAGTGGTGCACGTTATGTTTTACTTAACATTACCTATGGTGACCGAGAGGTCATGATGGACGAAATCACTGACATTACTGATTATATTCAAGATGCAGCAGGCTCTACTGCCGATGTCATATGGGGTCATGGCAAAGATGCTTCTTTGGGAGACCAACTGAGCTTAACTATAATAGCCACCGGATTTTCTTCTTCTCCTTTGACAGGTTTTGAGAAAAGTCCTGAACGCACTGTGGTTGTTCTTGAAGAAGAGAAGAAAAATGAGATTGTAAGTCCGCTTAGTTCTCCATTTGAAAGCATTACAGCGGCTCCTATTGCTACCGAGGAGCCTTTCATAAAAGAGGTGCAAGCACCACTTGCCAATCCATTCGAAGCTACCGAACCCGCTTTTGACGCTGCTCCAGCTACGAAAACTACTTTCAACTTATACGACGAAACCCCAGAACCCGTTGCTGCTCCACAAGCCTCCATGACCTGGGAAGTCTTTGATGTTCAGCCAGAACCAACACCTGCACCTGTAAGTGCTGCTCCAGAGGTTGTTAAACATGTTCTCGAAGACGACAGCATTCAGCGCGTTGAGTTTGAAACCACCAAACGCGTTTTAAGCCCAGAAGAACAGCAACGCAAAGTTCAAGAACGCGTTTCTCGTATCCAAGAGTTTACCTCCAAACTAAAGAAGCCTGAAGGTTTACTTGAATTTGAGAACGAACCTGCTTTTGTACGTAGAAATATCCAACTTCAGCAACAAAATCCAAGTTCACAAGAACAAATTTCTCGTTTTGGAATCGGTCAAGACGTAAATGGGCAAACAACTTTACGCAATAACAATTTCTTACACGATAACGTCGACTAAACATGACCTTCACGGAGCGCATTAATAACGACATCAAAAGTGCCATGCTTGCCAAAGAAAAGGAAAAGCTTGCGGCACTGCGCGATATCAAATCAAAGTTACTCCTAGAGGCAACATCAGGACCTGATGCCAATGTTTCCGAAGAAGCCGCGATTAAAATTTGTCTAAAATTGCACAAACAGCGCATGGAAACCTATGCACTGTACGTAGCCCAAAATCGCGAAGACCTCGCAGCAGAGGAATTGTTTCAAGCTCAGGTAATCGAAGCTTATTTACCAAAAATGCTCTCGGAAGAGGAAATTCGTCAAGAAGTACGTCAGACCATTGCTGCTCTCGGCGCAAATGGCCCCCAAGATATGGGTAAGGTAATGGGTGCACTAACAAGCAAACTAGCTGGTAAAGCAGACGGCAAAGTGATTTCTGGTATAGTCAAAGCGGAGCTCGCTAGTTAATGAAAGCTGCACTCTCTCAATTGATCAGATCGTTGAACGCGCGTGGATGGTCGCCTGCAACCTCAACCAACTATTCATTTATTGATGAACACCAACAAATTTGGGTTTCCAAATCAGGGGTGAACAAAGCAGATTTCACCGACTCGGATTTCATGACTATCGATAACAATGGAATCGGAACCGGCATGTTTCATGGTGTCAAACCCTCTGATGAAACTCAAATTCATTTATGGATTTACAAGCATTTTCCTGATGCTAAGGTGGTGTTGCATAGCCACAGCAAATTCCCGGTCCTGATTTCTCAATTTAATGAGGATTATTTCCCGGTCCAAGGTTATGAATTACAAAAAGGATTCAAAGGATGTACAAGCCACCAAGCGTCCTTGCAAATTCCGATAGTTGATAACCAACAGGATATGCAACTGCTATGTGCTGCACTCGATCAACGCATTCAGGATATCCAACAACATTGTTTTATAATTGCTGAACACGGCACTTATGCATGGGGAGAAAATCTTTTCGAGGCTCAAAGACATCTTGAGACTTTGGATTATCTTTGTGAATGTGAATTTTTGCGTTAAGTAATGGCCATTTTATCCGTCCCCCAAACCGGTCTCGAACTCCGAGAACCCCTCCAAATCAAGACTTTTTTAGCAGAAAAAGGTGTTTTTTTTGATCAATGGACCTGCGAAGTTCATTTTGCTGATACAGCAACGCAAGACGAAATTCTTGCGGCTTATGCCAAAGATTTACAACCTTTCATGGAAGCAGGTGCTTATCAAAGTGCTGATGTCATTTCAATCAACGCACTAACGCCTAATTACGATCAAATTAGAGCAAAGTTTTTGGCAGAGCATACCCACGACGAAGACGAAATTCGTTTTTTTGTAGATGGTCAGGGTTTATTTTGGTTCCATTTAGAAAACACACCTGTTTTCAATGTGTTGTGTCAGCGCGGTGACCTCATTAGTGTACCGACGGGAACGAAGCACTGGTTTGATGCCGGAGCTACAGACCCGTTTGTCAAAGCCATTCGTATTTTTACGGACACCAGTGGTTGGACCCCGCATTATACACAGTCCGGTACGGAGCAACAATTCCTCCACTTTCAAATACCAACACGTGGATAAGCAAATTAAATATATCCTGACCGATATCGAAGGCACAACGAGCTCTGTTCATTTTGTCTATGATGTTCTTTTTCCCTATTTCAAAGAGCACATTCAGTTGCTCACCCAGCACGCGCAAATAAATGAAGTCAAGCAAGCGTTTGCAGAGGTAATTGAACTCGCTGCTCAAGAAGATGGAGTGCACCTCACCACCACCGAAGAGCACCGCGCTCGTGTGCTGCAGTTGGGCGAAGAGCCAGACCGCGTCTTCAACTTCGGTGCGCCGGTGCTCGATGCCATCAACGACTTGAAGTTGCTTTCGCGCGAAGAAATTGAGCACAAGTTTGGCATTCGCTTTGGCATGAAGAAC
>JBJTNX010000146.1:0-2925 GCA_046074325.1 Sphingomonadales bacterium | reverse complement strand
TATACTTCTAATATTTTTGCAGTGCTTGGCCTCAGATCCATGTATTTCTTATTGGCAAACTCGATCCATATGTTTTCCAAACTTAAATTCGGCTTGGCTTTCATTCTCAGCTTTATAGGTCTGAAGATGTTGTTAGCGCCTTTCATTCACATAGAAGCAGTTGTTTCTTTGTCAATTGTGGTAGGTGCGCTCGCTCTATCTGTGCTGGCTTCTGTAATTTGGAAAGAGGAGCAAACAGCAGCAAATTAATTCGACTAAACGATAAACGACGCGCCTTCTTCGCTCTGGCTTACACCACTGCGCAGTCTTGCAAAAAGTTCGCGCCCGAATTTAAACTGATTATTGTCTTTTTGTACTTGTGGGCGGGCTAATATACTGGCTTCGTTTAAAACCTCTATGACACCGTTTTCACTGTCCAAACGAATGAGGTCACCGGTTTGGATTTTGGAAATTAAACCACCATCGTGGGCCTCTGGTGTAAGATGAATTGCGGCCGGAACTTTTCCCGATGCACCAGACATGCGCCCATCGGTTACGAGCCCGACCTGAAAGCCCTTTTTCTGAAGAACTGTCAGGGTTGGCGTTAGGCTATGAAGTTCAGGCATACCGTTGAATTTTGGGCCTTGAAACGGCACAACCGCAATAAAATCTTTGTTGAGTTCACCGCGCTTAAAGGCAGCAATGAGGTCGGCTTGTTCGTAAAAAACAATGGCAGGTGCCTCCACAATGCGGTGTTCAGGTGCAACTGCTGCCGTTTTAATGACTGCTCTACCGAGGTTGCCTTTGAGTAGCTTTATGCCGCCGTCGGACGTAAAAGGTTCATTGGCAGCTCTAATAATAGAGGTATTTAAGGATGCTGTTGCGCCTTCTTCCCAAATGAGTTCGCCATCTTTTATTTTTGGTTCTTTGGTATATTGGCGAAGGCCATTACCAATGATGGTTTGTACATCTTCGTGCAAGAGTTGATTGTCGAGTAGCGTTCGGATCACGAAGCCCATGCCTCCGGCAGCATGGAAATGATTGACGTCGGCAGCACCGTTCGGATACATGCGTGTAATCAATGGAACCACCGCCGATAAATCAGACATGTCGTCCCAGTTGATAATGATTCCAGCAGCTCTGGCTATGGCAATGAGGTGAATGGTATGGTTCGTAGATCCGCCAGTGGCAAGTAAGCCAATGATTCCATTCACCACTGTTTTTTCATTGAACAAATACGCTAGGCTCCGTTCTTTTCCAATTTTCACGTTTTCTACCGCAATTTTAACCGCTTCTTTATTGAGTAAATCGCGTAACGGTGTATTTGGATTGACGAAACTTGAGCCCGGCAAGTGTAATCCCATGATTTCCATGAGCATTTGATTACTGTTGGCTGTCCCGTAAAAAGTGCAGGTTCCGGGCGAATGGTAAGAATCGGATTCACCCTTTAGTAGTTCCTCTCGGCCAATTTTACCTTCGGCATAGGCCTGACGTATAGCCGATTTTTCTTCGTTACTGATGCCGCTCGGCATAGGACCGCCCGGCATGAAAACGGCCGGCAGATGACCAAAGCGCAAGGCGCTCATCAGTAAACCGGGAACAATTTTGTCGCAGATACCTAGGTAAAGCGCTGCATCAAACATATTGTGAGTGAGTCCGATAGCAGACGAAAGGGCAATGACATCGCGGCTGTAAAGCGAAAGCTCCATGCCGGGTTGTCCTTGCGTAACGCCATCACACATGGCGGGTACGCCACCTGCAACTTGTGCAACTGCGCCAAATGCATTGGCGTATTTTTTGATTGCTTTGGGGTAATCTTCATAAACTTGATGCGCTGAAAGCATGTCGTTATAGGCGGTAATAATGCCTAGATTAGGAACGAAATCTGCCGCAAGCGCTGCTTTATCGTGTTGGTTGCAGGCCGCAAAGCCATGCGCTAAATTTCCGCAATTTAGCGTACTGCGGTGCACACCATCTAAGTAGGCGGCCTCTATTTGGTCAAGGTAATTTTGGCGTGTTCTTTTGCTTCTTTCTGTAATGCGTTTGGTTATTTCAGCAATTTTAGGATGTATCATGATGCAGAAGTGTAATAAGTTTCAGTAAGCGCAACTTTAAATGCAGCTATTGGGAAATGCTGTTGTTCACTGGTTTCGAAAATCAATTTTTTTTGAGCACCGGTTATCATAAGGTATAATTTTTTTGCACGGCGAAGGGAAGGGCCGTTAATGGTGATGCGTTGTGTGGGCTCAGTTGGTGCGTTGGTATTTGAAAGCAATTGATCTTCATTGTAATTGGCTCGATCGGAAGCGGTGTCATTTGGAAAAATAGAGGCGGTGTGTCCGTCGGGGCCCATTCCAAGCAACACGACGTCCGGTTCCGTAAAAATACGGTATGACTGTTCAACTTTTTCTAAATTTTTTTGATAATCTTCGGTTTCTAAAACCATTGGGTATATCGGCGCATTTTGTGCACAGTTTTGTCCAATGCTTTCTCGAAGTAATTTGAAGTTAGAAAA
This sequence comes from Sphingomonadales bacterium, assembly GCA_046074325.1. Lineage (GTDB taxonomy): Bacteria > Bacteroidota > Bacteroidia > Flavobacteriales_D > Crocinitomicaceae > UBA952. The sequence continues at coordinate 431 of JBJTNX010000146.1, read as the reverse complement.
TGGGCTGTTTGCACCAACGAAGCGTTCGTCTACCAAACCAATATGTACTTTAGACCAGTCGAGGGTTTCTTCTGACAACAAGCGGTAAACGCCGCTTGGTGTACTGCCGCCAGAGAGCAATAGTGTAGCACTGCCTTTTTGAGCAATGAAACGAGTTAGGTCGGCTGAAATTTGCTGGCAAAGCGCCTGCTCTAAAGCTATTTTAGAATCGAATTCAATCATTCTCTCCAAGTTTTTGTAATCCAAGATTCGCCCTCGTCTAAGATGTCGTCGCCCGGGCCCCAAGTACCCGCTTCATAGAGTACATTTGGCATATTTGCAGCTTTCCAACTGGTGGTTATGGATTCTATCCAGGTCCAGGCGGCTTGCAATTCATCCTGACGCATGAATAGTGTTTGATTACCGCGAATTACGTCTACAATAAGGCGCTC
>JBJTNX010000145.1:0-5071 GCA_046074325.1 Sphingomonadales bacterium | reverse complement strand
TGGGCCGATGCCAACGGTGAGCTTGGGCCTGTATATGGCTCGCAATGGCGCAGTTGGCCAGCTCCGGACGGTCGTCAAATTGACCAAATTACACAAGTCATTGATCAAATTAAAAACAACCCAGATTCTCGGCGCATGATTGTTTCGGCATGGAATGTCGGTCTTATCGATCAAATGGCTTTGCCTCCATGCCACGCTTTCTTTCAATTTTATGTGGCCGAAGGCAAACTCAGTTGTCAGCTGTATCAGCGCAGTGCAGACACCTTCCTTGGTGTTCCATTTAACATTGCCTCCTATGCCTTACTCACCATGATGCTCGCACAAGTTTGCGGCCTTCAGCCAGGCGAATTCGTGCATACACTCGGCGATGCGCACTTGTACAGCAACCATATAGAGCAAGCAAAACTGCAACTCACAAGAGAATTTAGGCCGCTGCCAACCATGAAAATCAATCCTGAAGTAAAAAGTCTTTTCGATTTCACTTACGAAGACTTCGAACTGCTCAATTACGACCCACACCCTCACATTAAAGCCCCTGTAGCAGTATGATCACTGCACTGTCCCTTATTGTTGCTGTCGATGCTAAAAATGGCATTGGAAAAAACAATGACCTCATGTGGAACTTGCCCGCCGACATGCAGTTTTTCAAAGAAACAACAAAAGGACACGTCGTTATTATGGGCCGAAAAAACTACGACTCCATTCCTGAAAAATACCGGCCACTTTCGGGCAGAACCAATGTCATTTTAAGTCGACAACAAGCTTTTGAAGCACCGGGTTGTTTGGTGTTTTCATCCCTCGAAGACTGCTTGTCAAACTTATCTTTAGACACGGATCAACAAGCTTTTATTATTGGTGGTGCACAAATCTATGAATTGGCTTTAAACACAGGCCTCGTGGAGAACATGTTCATTACACATATCGATAAAACCTACGGTGCCGATACTTTCTTCCCGGACTTCGATCACAACAATTATGAGAAAACCCTATTGTTTGAGCAGCCAATAAACGAAAAACACGAAGCGTCGTTTAAAGTCTGCCAATACATCAAAAAGCACTAAGGTAGCAAGGCTGTTGTGGCAAGCAACGCTGCGGTTTCGGTTCGCAATCTAAATGCGCTCATATCCACCGCTTGATATCCGGAAACTCTAGCCAACTCGATTTCATTTTTTGAAAAATCTCCTTCTGGGCCAATTAAAAAAGGAAGGCCAGCCTTGATTTCTTTGAGTCCAATTTTGGAACTTTCTTCGCAATGCCCAATGTAACCTTGCGGATAGGAGGCAATAAATGCTTCAAATGACTGTAAGTCTTCTAATTGCGGCAAATAAAATCGTTTAGATTGCTTCATGGCAGAAACCGCAATTTTTTCTAAGCGTTCCATATTTACATGCTTGCGTTCGCCACGATCACAGTTCAGAAATGAAAGTTTCGATAGACCCAATTCTGTGGCTTTTTCGAGATACCACTCAATGCGATCCATATGCTTGGTGGGCGCCATAGCGATATGCAAAGCAGGTGTTGGCGGATGAAAATGACGAGACGTCATTTGAACGATTGCTCTTTTGGGATGCGCATCTTCAAGTACAGCAAACGCCTGGAGCCCCTGACCATTGATCAGTTCAATACTGGTGCCAACTTGCATCCGCAGTACCTTTATGCAGTGCTTGGATTCCTCCTCACTCAATTGGTAATGAGTAGCCTCATGTTGGAGTGTTGGGGCGTAAAACAGACTCATGCGTACAAAATTTGAAAAACTAATTCTTTCAATAATTCGGCACTACTCATTTGACTATTGCCCATTCCTTTTGCCTTGAGGTCGTATTCGTGTAACAACGCAATTACCGCTGCAATTTTCTTTGGATCGTAGTGCTGACGACTGGCCAGTAGTTCTCCTGCCACAAAAGGATGCACGCCAAGACTACTGGCAATGCCCTCTCTTGACTTATTTGGGGTAAAGTGAATACGCATCAGTTGGGAGAACAATTTGAAAAATGCAGGAATAATTACGACGAGTTCTCCGGCCTTTGGATTGTATTCAAAATATTGAACAATCTTGAAGACTTTATCGGCTTGTTTTTGCGCTACTGCATTGACCAATTCGAAGATATTGTAGTCTTTGGAAATACCAATGTGTTGCTCAATGTGTTGATCTGTAATGCTGGCATTGGGCCCTAACACGATGCGCAATTTTTCTACTTCATTGGTAATTCTACCGAGATCTGCTCCTAAAAATTCTGCTAAAAGCATGGTCGCTTTTCCATTAATTTGCAGGCCAACAGAGCGCACATATTTTGCAATCCAGTCTGGCAATTGGTAATCACGAATCTTGTCTGATTTGTATATGATGCCGTTCTTGGCAAAACTCTTCAGTATTTTTTTGCGGGCATCGAAGGATTTGTTTTTATAACAGACCACAAAAATGGTGGTTGGTGTAGGTGACTCAGCATACGCTTCTAGTGCGTCGAGCTGTTTGAAATCTTGCGCCTCTTTGAGCATTACTAAACGGCGCTCAGCCATCATTGGATAGGACTTGAGCTCACTTTGTAAAGCGAGCAAATCGGTGTCTTTGCCATATAGAATTGTCTGATTGAAATCCTTTTCGTGTTCGGCTAACGCATTTTTTTGAATTGCCTCAGAGATCAGGTCAATGTAATAGGATTCTTCACCATGTAAAAAATACAAGGGTGCAAATTTATTGGCCTGTATATCTTTGATTATTAAGCTTGCGTCCATGGGTGCGTTTGCCAAATTTGTACGAGTTCTACGAGTGTGTCGATGGCTTTCTCCATGTCTTGTACGCTGACATATTCGAGTTTGGAATGAATGGCCATCTCACCGGTAAAAATATTTGGGCAAGGTAAACCCATAAATGAAAGCCTGGAGCCATCGGTGCCACCGCGGATGATGGCCCGCTTTGGCGTAAGGCCCGCTTTTTGCATGGCCAGTTCGGCATAGTCAGCAACGAATGGCACATCTTTGAGAATTTCTTTCATGTTGCGGTACTGCTCTTGAACTTGTAGTTCAAAACGAGCGCCCGGATGAGCAGCAACAACCTGCTGGGCAATAGCGCGGAGCTTCTCCGGATAGCTTTGCATTAATGTTGTATCGTGATCACGCAGAATCAGTTGCACACTTGCTTTTTCGAGCGCGCCCTCAATAGAAGTGGGATGTACAAAACCTTGGCGTTTTTCAGTGGTTTCTGGTGACCAGCCCTCTTTAGGTAATGAAGCTACAAATTCACTGGCTAATTTGATGGCATTGATCATTTTACCCTTTGCATAGCCTGGATGTGCACTTACTCCATGAAAAGTGACTGTCGCTGCATCTGCAGAGAAAGTTTCATCTTCGATGTCGCCGAGTGGGCCACCATCTAGTGTGTAGCCGAAATCAGCATTCAGTTTTTGCATATTGAGTTGCTCCACGCCTCTTCCTACTTCTTCGTCAGGTGTGAATAAAATGCGGATGTTGCCATGCGGTATTTCAGGATGTGCTTGTAAATAGGCCGCCAATTCCATGATGATGGCTACACCTGCTTTGTCATCGGCACCTAAAAGGGTTGAGCCACTTGCCGTAATGAGGTCATCACCGATTTTTTGAAGCAAATAGGGGTGGTCCTCAGTACGCAATATTTGAGTAGGGTCGTCGGGTAAGGTAATTGGTTGCCCGTTGTAATTGCGATGTAAAATGGGCTTCACATTTGTACCGCTGCAATCCGGAGCGGTATCCATGTGGGAACAAAAGCAAATAGTCGGTAAGGGTTGACTCACGTTTGATGGGATCGTCGCAAAAACGTAAGACCATTCATCAATTTCAACATCTGAAAGCCCCAAATCGATTAATTCATTGTATAATAGATGTGCGAGGTCGCGTTGTTTCGCGGAAGAAGGAAAGCTAGTGGAGTTGGGGTCGGCGGTGGTATCTATTTGCGCGTAACGCATAAAGCGCTCAGCAACATTGTATTTCTCAGACATGAAATTATTTTAGTCAAAAATACAAAGAAAAGCGAGATGGAACTCACGGAATCAGGCTTCTTAATTCTTGTAATTCTGTAACTTTTTGTGCCGAGCCCGCTTGCTGAAAAGCGGATATTAAATTGGTGAGCATCCGCTTTAAAATGGCCGAATTTGAGCAAGGTTCAAAATGGCTTCTATCTGGCTGTAAATGGATGCCTTGTAAAAAGGACTTGATTTCGTTTGCGTCGAAAATACTTCCTTTAGCAAACGCATTGATGTAAAATAAAACACCGTAGTTGTCTTCTTTTTGTAAATGCAATGAACTGTGCCGATCATCCATGTAAGCCAAAATAAAATGATTGGGCAAATTCACGCCGTAAATTGGCAAGTCCAAGGATTGGGCAATGATACTGTACAGCACACACAAACTAAGCGGATTGCCTTTCTTGCGTTCGATTACGTTATTGATGTATGAATGTGCGGGCGTGTGGTAGTTTTGGGTATCGCCCCGGAAACCATGCATCCCGAAGAAAATTCGATTAAAGATTTTAACCTGTTCGAATGCGGTTTGGTGGTCATTTAACTCCAACCAAATATCTCTACGAATGCCTTGTATTTGCGCAAAAACTTGCGTGTCATCCAAACCGGGGTATTGGTATTTCACAATAACCATGGCGCCTTGCAATAGATCTTTGTCCGGAGACTGTAGCCATGAATTGAGTTGGTGTTTGACCGCCTCAAATTGGATATCATGGATGAGGTTTTCAATGCGATCCTGAAATAATAAGCCGTAATAATCTTGTTCCCAAGATTGCTCCAAGACAGGTACTACATCTGGCCCAAATTTCATGAGTTCGTCACGGACCTGCTGAAAAACGAGTTCATCAGGGTCATCAATGAGGCGGACCAACGCTTGTATTGTTGCTTGAGCATCCATGCTCCACAAAAATAGACGCTGTTATTACACTGTTATTGTGGGCACAATAACTTTTTCAAGGGTCAGATGTTAATTCGTTGTAACTGTTTTAACCTGTTGACGTACACGAGAACTCAAAAGTAACTTTGTTACAGGTGGAGGTTAAGGGGAGCTGAGGAGAAGAGGGTTAGTGGGGAGAAAG
>JBJTNX010000144.1:0-7442 GCA_046074325.1 Sphingomonadales bacterium | reverse complement strand
AAGGTAAGCTCGTTCAAGTACTTCAAGGTGCTGTTCTTGATATTGCGGTAGATCTTCGTCGCCAGTCTGCAACATATGGCCAATCTTTCAAAAAAATACTGAGCGCCGACAACGCCGTACAACTGTACATCCCACCCGGTTTCGCACATGGTTTTTACACCCTAGAGGACCACACACTCTTTAGTTACAAGTGCACCGCACCTTACCATGCCGCTTCTGAAGGTTGTATTTTGTGGAATGACCCTACCTTAAATATCGATTGGGAACTCTTTGGGGCGCCTATTTTATCCGATAAAGACAAACTGGGTACCACATTTGCAGATTTTGAAACGCCATTTCTCTAGTCAGCTGCCATGTCGAACCCCAATAATGAGGTCATCCGAATTCAAGGAGCCCGAGAACACAACCTTAAAAACATCCACCTAGATATACCGCGTCAAAAACTTGTCGTTTTCACGGGTCTCAGTGGCAGCGGTAAATCTTCATTGGCATTCGACACAATTTTTGCCGAAGGCCAAAGACGCTATCTCGATACTTTTTCGGCTTATGTTCGTCAATTCATTGGCGGACTAGAACGACCAGACGTCGATAAAATTGACGGCCTTAGTCCAGTTATTGCCATCGAACAAAAAACGGTAGGACGTTCCCCTCGATCCACAGTAGGAACCATTACCGAACTCTACGATTTTTTTCGCTTGCTCTTTGCCCGTACCTCGACAGCCTATTCTTTTATGACCAATGCACCAATGGTTCAGTACTCAGATCTAGAAATTACCGAGCTCATTGAAAAACACTTTAATGGTAAAAAAGTCGCATTATTAGCACCCAAGGTAAAGGGCAGAAAAGGGCATTACAGAGAGCTTTTTGAACAGATTCAGCGTCTGGGCTATATGCGCGTTAGGGTAGATGGCGAGCTGCTCGAGCTCAGTAAGCCCATCAAACTAGATCGATACAAAACACACGACATCGAGGTAGTTGTGGATCGTTTTGTAGCTGGGCAAATAGATGCCAAACGCTGTCTTGAAACCGTTCAAACTTGTCTCAAACTCGGTGACGGCACCCTAATGGTACTCGACCTCGAAACCGGACAACTCCGACATTTCAGCCGCTTTCTGATGTGCCCTACAAGTGGTATTTCATATCCAGAACCCGAACCAAACCTATTCTCATTTAATTCTCCTTACGGCGCTTGTACGGTTTGCAAAGGCCTTGGTGAGGTCAGCGAGATGGATCGTGAAAAAATCATTCCCGACCCAAGCCTTTCTATCAAAAAAGGTGGCCTTGCACCACTTGGCGCCTACAAAAGATCTTGGATTTTTGACAAAATTGAACGCATTCTTCAGGCACAACAATTCAGCCTGAACACCCCTATAATTGAACTTGAGCAAAACATCATCGATCTTCTTTTATACGGCAATGAAGATATGATTTTAGGTCCGGAAGAGAACCAAGAGCGTTTTGAGGGCCTCATTCATTTTTTAGGCCGCCACGCCGAAGACTCGAGCACTGCAATTGAACGCTGGGCTCAGGGTTTCATGCACAAAAAAACATGTTCAAGTTGCAATGGTTACCGTTTAAAAAAAGAAGCACTGCATTTCAAAATTGGCGCGCAGCACATCGGTGAGCTCGCCCAAATGGACCTCCAACAACTCAAAGATTGGTGTGATAAACTCCCCGATATGCTGAGTCCTGACGCGCTGTTTATTGGAAAGGAAATTATCAAAGAAATCAATGCACGCCTCAGTTTTATCTTGGAGGTAGGTCTTGATTACCTCACTATGAACCGCAGCGCCAAAACACTATCCGGTGGTGAGGCACAACGCATTCGGTTGGCCACCCAAATTGGCACAGAACTTCTTAATGTACTTTATATTTTAGACGAACCATCCATTGGCCTACATCAGCGTGACAACACCAAACTCATCAAATCGCTCACCAAACTCCGAGACATTGGTAATACCGTTTTGGTCGTTGAGCACGACAAAGAGATGATGGAGGCTGCGGACTTTATTGTCGATATTGGTCCTGGGGCAGGAAGGCATGGCGGCGAAATCGTATTTGCAGGCACCTATTCCGAAATGTTAAAAGCGAAAACAGTAACCGCAGGCTACCTCAACGGCGAACTTCAAATCGAGATTCCAAAAAAAGTAAGAAAAGGAAACGGCGCTTTTTTAGAATTATCCGGAGCCAATGGCCACAATCTCAAAAACGTGGGTATAAAAATTCCGCTAGGCACCATGACTTATGTTACCGGAGTTAGCGGAAGTGGCAAGTCGTCTTTGATCAATCAGACGCTTTTTCCTATCCTCATGAATCATTTTCATGATGCCATTCGTACCCCACTACCCTATAATGAAATAAAAGGTCTCGAACACCTCGATAAAGTGATCGAAATTGACCAGAGCCCCATTGGACGCACTCCGCGCTCGAATCCTGTTACCTACACGAAGGTCTTTGACGAAATTCGAAGTTTATTTGCCAGCATGCCTGAAGCGCTTATCAGGGGGTACAAGCCCGGACGTTTTTCGTTTAATGTCAGTGGCGGAAAATGTGAAACATGCAACGGAGGCGGCATGCGCCTCATTGAAATGAATTTCTTACCCGATGTGTATGTCTTGTGTGAACAATGCAACGGCAAGCGTTATAATAACGAGACACTAGAGGTACGCTACAAAAGCAAAACGATCGCAGATGTCCTACAAATGACAATCGCCGAGGGCTGTATTTTCTTTGAAAACCAACCAAAAATACACCGCATGCTCCAGACCCTTAACGATGTGGGCTTGGGTTATGTACAGCTCGGACAATCCTCTACCACCTTATCCGGTGGAGAAGCACAACGCATCAAATTAGCTGCAGAATTAGCCAAAAAGGCCACTGGAAAAACGATTTATATTCTCGACGAACCCTCCACTGGCTTACATTTTGAAGATATCCAGCTCTTGCTCAAGGTTTTGCAACGTTTGGTCGACGAAGGAAACACCGTTTTGATCATCGAACACAACCTCGACATGATCAAAACAGCAGACTACATTATCGATATTGGTCCAGAAGGTGGGCATCGAGGCGGACAAGTCCTGTTTGAAGGAACACCTGCTCAGATGATCAAAAGCAAGCAAAATATATCTTACACCGCAAAATATTTGGCCCAAGAATTAAAAAAGCATTAATTTTGACGCTCCTTAGTTAGTAACGACAAAAAAATTATAAAATGGCAGTAGAAATTACAGACCAAAACTTCGAAGAGCTCGTCATGAAATCAGACAAGCCAGTTATCGTAGACTTTTGGGCAGAATGGTGTGGTCCTTGTCGCATGATTGGTCCAGTAATCGAAGAAATGCACAACGAGTACGAAGGCAAAGCGCTTATCGGAAAAGTAAATGTAGACCACAATATGGGTGTTTCTGCTCAGTTTGGTGTTCGATCCATCCCGACCATTCTTTTTATCAAGAACGGCGAAGTAGTTGACAAATCAGTTGGTGCCGTGCCCAAATCGGTACTCGCAGAGAAACTCGAAGCATTAATGTAACATTTAAAGGGAGTTCGCTCCCTTTTTTTATGCCATGGAATCATTCTGGAGAAGACTTCGTTATTATGGACTCGGTTTCGGTCTTGGCCTCATTCTCACTTTTGGGATTTTTAATACCAGAGGCTGTAGTTGGATGCCTGCCAACCGTGTAAAAGAAAGTTTTGAGAGCCGAATATGGCTCATGGATGCCCAACAAAAAAATGCCTTTTTTGAACAAAACCATTTTAGCGAGAATACTTTTTACCATGCCATCCAAAATGCAGAAGTGTATTTTACCAAGAGTAAAAGGCACGGCAAACATAAAATTTATGTCCTGCAAATCACCAATAAAAAAGGCAAAAAGATTCCTTTACTAGCCAAGTGCACCGACGAGAGCTTTGTCATCGATTTTATTCCCTATCGCAACAATTGGAAAAGATATGTAAAGCAAAAAGACAAGGCCAAATTTGGAAGTATCATCAGATTACCCAAACAAAAGAACTTATTCTATATCCCCGAAGAGCGCGCCCTTCAAAATCAATTTGCCGCACTTCAAATCAATAATAGTTCTCAGCTAAATACGCTACTCAAAAAAAGTGCTTTTGACCACGCGCTGAGCGACCTCAAGGCCACTCCAAAGCCGCTACATGTCTTCCGTTTGCATTTGCCGCAAACACCAAATGCCGTTTTTCTAACCTATTGTGTTTGGTACAAAGACAAGGCTAAAATTGTTGCCCTACGCAGTCAAACCACAGATGAACTGCATTAATCCACATCTTTTAGGACAAAATTGTTTAAAAGTTACGCCCAGAGAGCCACATGCTCTTCAATGATTTTATAATTTTGAATTATGGAATTTACTGCTGCGCAGATTGCTGGTTTATTAAACGGAGAAGTCATAGGCAATCCAGACGCTGCCGTGAGTGCATTGGCAAAAATCGAAGAAGGACAGCCGGGCACGCTGAGTTTTCTCTCTAACCCCAAATACGAAACCTATATTTACACTACAGGTTCAAGTATTTGTATTGTCAATAATAGTTTTACGCCCACAAAACCGCTCCCTGAAACGCTAACGCTCGTCAAAGTTGCTGATGCATATGCTTGCTTTGCACAACTTTTGGCTTTGTACGACAGCATGAACAAAAAAGAGCCTGTCATTGAACAACCTTGCTTTATCCATGAAAGTGCTAAAATTGGCCAAAACGTGTACATAGGCGCTTTTGCCTATATCGGCGCCAATGTTCAAATTGGTTCAGATTGCCAAATTCATCCAAATGTAGTTATCCAAGAAAATGCTACAATCGGAGACAACACCCTCATTTATCCTTCTGTTTCGATTTATAAAGATTGTCATATAGGTCAACGCTGTATAATCCATGCTGGCACCGTCATTGGTTCCGATGGTTTTGGTTTTGCACCAGATGAAAACGGCGTTTACAGTAAAATTCCACAGATTGGCAATGTCGTCATTGAAGACGACGTCGAAATTGGCTCTAATTGCAGCATTGACCGCGCAACCATGGGCTCCACATTCATTCGCAAAGGTGTCAAAATAGACAACCTCTGCCAAATAGCGCACAATGTTGATGTAGATCAGCATACGGCCATGGCAGCGCAAGTCGGCATTGCAGGATCTGCCAAAATTGGAAAGCATGTCATGATCGGTGGTCAAACCGGCATTGCTGGTCACCTCAGTGTTGCCGACCACACCAAAATCGTTGCGCAATCTGGTATTCCCTCAACTGTTAAAAAAGCAGACACCCTCATGGGCACGCCTGCTATTCCAATAAACGATTACAAGCGCTCGCATTTTGGCTTCCGCAAATTACCAGGCCTAATCCAAAAAATATACGAACTAGAAAATAAACTAGGCGAGTTGCTCAAAAATAAAGACGCATGACAGAACAACAACGTACAATAAAGCAAAACATTGTATTTGAGGGTATTGGCCTCCATACCGGCGAAAAAGTCCGTTTGGAAATTTGCCCTGCACCTGCCAATCATGGCTACAAATTTCAGCGCACTGATTTAGAAAACCAACCTATTATCAAAGCCGATGTCGATTTAGTGGTGGCAACCGATCGTGGCACCACCCTTGAGGCCAACGGTGCACGTGTCTACACCACTGAACACGTGCTAGCAGCGCTTTACGGCTGCCAAGTCGATAACGCGCTTATCAAACTAGATGGTCCAGAAATTCCAATCATGGACGGCAGCGCACTTCCTTTTGTCGCCGGAATCGAGGCTGTTGGCTACGAAGACCAAGATGCCGTTCGCGACTATTTCGAACTCACTGAAAATATTCCTTGGGAAGACCTCGAAAAAGGCATTGAATTTCTGGCCATTCCCGATGTCAATTACCGCCTCACCGTCATGGTCGATTACAAATCTCCTGTACTCGGCACCCAACACGCAAGCATGTACCATATCGGCGAGTTTAAAACAGAAATCGCCCATTGCCGAACGTTTGTCTTCTTACGTGAACTCGAATTCTTAGCCAAAAACAACCTCATTAAAGGCGGTGACCTCGATAACGCCATTGTTTTAGTAGATCGCGCAGACATCACTCAAGCAGAACTCGATGCCCTTGCCGATTTACTCGGTAAAGAGAAACTACAAGTCAGTATGGAAGGTATTGGCGTACTCAATAGCAGCAAGCTCCAATGTGAAAACGAACCTGCACGTCACAAATTACTCGATATCGTTGGAGACCTAGCTTTGATCGGCAAACCCATCAAAGCACATATTCTTGCCGCAAGACCCGGTCATGCCGGAAACGTAAGTTTTGCCAAAGTATTGAAAGAACAAATCAAGAAACAACAGCAAAATGGCCGTTCATTTGATCTGAGTAAAGAACCACTTTACACAACCCAAGACATCGAACGCATGCTGCCACACCGTTATCCTTTCTTAATGGTGGACAAAATCATGGAGATCCATCCTACTTCCATTATTGGCGTCAAGAATATTACCATGAATGAACCTATCTTTACAGGACACTTCCCTGGAAATCCTGTTTTTCCGGGTGTTTTGCAAATCGAAGCCATGGCTCAAGTAGGTGGCATCTACGCACTTTCTCAAGTAGAAGATCCACACCTTTATTCAACTTATTTCATGAAAATTGACAACGTACGCTTTAAACAAAAAGTTGTTCCCGGCGATACCGTTGTTTTTGAATTGGTTCTTACCTCCCCTATTCGCAGAGGCCTTGTTGAAATGTCAGGCACAGCCTATGTGAACGGGAAAGTCGTTTCAGAAGCGAGCATGCTCGCACAAATCATTAAAGACAAAACGGAATGATTTCCAACCTCGCCTTCATTTCCAACGATGCACAAATTGGTCAAAATGTCCGCATTGATCCATTTGCTGTTATCCATCCAGATGTCGTCATCGGAAACGGCTGTCACATCCATTCCAATGCTGTTCTGTATCCCGGTACGCGCATCGGTGAAGACTGCGACGTATTCCCCGGCGCCAGTATTGGTGTTATTCCACAAGACCTCAAATTTGGCAACGAATATACTACCGTTGAAATCGGTAACAATACCAAAATTAGAGAGTGTGTTACCATCCACCGCGGCACCAACGACAAACTCAAAACGACCATCGGAGACAACTGTTTACTGATGACCTATGTTCACATTGCCCACGATTGCCAAATCGGCAACCATGTTATTTTAGCAAGTTATACCGGTTTATCGGGCCATGTCACCATCGACGATTGGGCAATTTTGGAGGGCAAAGCGGCAGCACAGCAATTTACCCATATTGGCAAGCATGCTTTTATTGGTGGCGCTTCCCTTATTCGTAAAGACGTGCCGCCTTATGTCAAGGCAGCCCGTGAACCACTTTCATTTGCGGGTGTCAATTCAGTTGGTTTGCGCCGACGCGGATTCACCGAAGAACAAGTCCGAGAAATCGAAGATATCTATCG
>JBJTNX010000143.1:0-6750 GCA_046074325.1 Sphingomonadales bacterium | reverse complement strand
CATAATGGCCCCTGCATAAACAATCATATTGACAATTGCTAAAAATTGGGCGTTCATCATGATGTACATCGAGGTGATGAAAAAGAACGTTACCACGAGGTAAATAACGCTTCGGACAGGATGCTTACTGAGCACAACCATGAGGGCAGATGCAAGTGTAAGACTACCGAGAATAATGGAAATGATTTGCAAACTCATAGTTGTGTACGTTTACCGGTGTGTTGTCTTTTGGTGATGTCGATGCGTTCATCTAGAGTTTCGACAAGTTTGTCTTTACCGTAGATAAAGTTATCGCGTTCGAAATAAGTCGGAACAAGTCTGTCGGTTAAGAAAATCGCTTCTTTCGGACATGCTTCTTCGCAAAGCCCACAAAAAATACAGCGCAACATATTGATTTCATACGTGGCGGCATATTTTTCTTCGCGGTAAAGGTGCTCTTCACCACGCTTGCGTTCTTCGGCCGTCATGGTGATGGCTTCAGCAGGGCAGGCCACCGCACAAAGCCCGCAGGCTGTGCAGTTTTCACGACCCTGTTCGTCGCGCTTGAGTACGTGTTGCCCACGGTAAACAGGCGCAAATTCGCGAATTTCTTCAGGATATTTGATGGTTTTACGCTTGCGAAGCATATGGCGTAAAGTAGTGATCATCCCACTGATAATAGCGGGTAAGTAGGCTTTCTCCCAAAGGGTCATGGGTTTATCAGAAACTACTTTTTTGCGATTGGTAAGACTTTCCATAAGGTGATATCAATTAAAACCAGCCGTTTTTAAAGGCGATGACCAAACCGGTGATCAATAAATTAATAAGTGCAAGTGGCAAGAGGGTTTTCCAGCCAAGGTGCATAAGTTGGTCGAAGCGAAAACGCGGGATAGTCCAGCGAATCCACATAATGACGAAAATAAAGAGGAATATTTTGATGGCAAAAGCACCGATACCTAAAATGGCTAAGGTGTTGCCACTAAAATGACTCATTCCTGGGAAGTTATAACCCCCGAAGAATAAAATAGCCATGATGGCAGAAGACACAAACATCGAGGTATACTCGGAAAACAAATACAAACCAAGTTTCATGGAGCTGTATTCGGTGTGGTAACCACCAACTAACTCAGATTCACATTCAGGAAGGTCGAATGGTGCACGGTTGAGCTCTGCTAGGGCGCAAATAAAGAAGATCAAAAAGGCGACGGGTTGGTAGAACACGTTCCAAACACCACTTTGTTGCGCAACAATGTCGTTGAGACTCAAGGATCCCGAGAGTAAAACGATGGTGATGGCTGATACACCCATTGCCAATTCATAGGAGATCATTTGAGAACTTGCCCGAATGGCTCCGTAAAGTGAATATTTATTGTTGGACGCCCAGCCTCCGATCATGATGCCATAAACGCCTACCGATAGTACGCCAAAAACGTATAGAATACCAATGTTGATATCGGCAACTTGGAGGCTGATGTCGCGGCCAAAAAGGTGCAACTTAGGGCCCCACGGAACAACAGCACTTGTAATGAGCGCGGTAAACATGGCTAGGCCTGGGCCAATAATGAAGAGCCATTTGTCGGCCTTGGCAGGAATAAAATCTTCTTTGAGAAACATCTTGACACCGTCGGCGATCGGTTGCAGAATGCCAAAAGGGCCGGCGCGGTCTGGGCCAACGCGGTCTTGGATCCAGGCGGCAAGCTTGCGTTCAAAATAGGTCATGTAGGCTGCTGCACCGAGGGAGATCAGAAACAACAGAACGACAAGAATAGATTTTTCAATAAGCAATGCAGTATCCATTAGCCTAGTAATTTGGGATTATTATCGTTTTTTGTGGCGTATTTACCCTGAGAAATGACCGAATGGCGGTCAATTTTACGTGGGCCAATGAGGTTCCATTTGCTGGGGTCTTTTTTGTCAAAGCGGCAATCATTACAAATCCAGGCGGTCTTGTCTTCAATGGTTTCGACTTCGCCGTATTTGTCTTTGCGCGCAGTGACGCGGAAAATTTCATTACCGAACATCCAAACCACGGCCTTTCCAGAACATTTGTCGCAGGCGCATTCTGCTTCATAAGGTTTTAAGAACCATACACGGGACTTGAAACGGAAGGTTTTATCGGTAAGGGCGCCAACTGGGCAAACGTCGATCATGTTGCCAGAAAAGTCGTTGTCGATGGCGTTTTCAATGTAAGTCGAGATTTCGGCGTGTTCACCGCGGTGCAATACACCGTGTACGCGTTTGTCGGTGAGTTGATTGGCTACAGCCACACAACGGTAACACAAAATGCAACGGTTCATGTGCAGTTTGATTTTATTACCGATATCGATAGGGCTGAAGGTTCTTCTTTCTTCGCGGTAACGCGTTTTGGCTGAGCCGTGCTCGTAACCCAAATCTTGTAAATGACATTCACCGGCTTGGTCGCATATAGGGCAATCTAAAGGGTGATTCACAAGTAAAAACTCAACGACACCACCACGGTTGTTTTGAACGCGTTCAGAGGTTTTGTTTTTGACAATCATGCCGTCCATGACGGTAGTGGAGCAAGAGGCGACCAATTTGGGCATTGGGCGTGGATCTGCAGTAGAACCAGCGGCAACCTCCACAAGACACGTACGGCATTTACCACCCGTACCCGGAAGTTTGCTGTAATAGCACATGGCTGGTGGAACGAGGTCCCCACCGGCTTGGCGTGCAGCATTCAGGATGGTAGTGCCTGGTGCTACTTCAATTTCGACATCGTCTATTGTTACTTTTATCATAGGACTAAGCTTCAAGCGTTGCTTGGATTAAACCATAATTTCTTGTTTGCGCTTCTTGTGGCGCTTTGACGTGCCATTCGAATTCGTCGCGGAAATGGCGAATTGCGGCTGCAACAGGCCAAGCTGCGGCATCGCCAAGAGGGCAAATGGTGTTGCCTTCAATTTTTTTGTTGATTTCTTCTAACAGCGAGATATCTTCTAAGGTACCCTGACCGTGTTCTAGGCGGTAAAGAACTTTTTCCATCCAGCCTGTTCCTTCTCGGCACGGTGAACACTGACCGCAAGATTCATGCGCATAAAAACGGGCAAAGTTCCAGGTATTGCGCACAATACATTGGTCTTCGTCAAAGACAATAAACCCACCCGAACCGAGCATAGAACCCGTTGCAAAACCGCCATCGGCTAAGCTTTCATAGGTCATGAGGCGGTCTGTGCCGGCTGCAGTTTTGGTGACTAAATAGTGTGGCAAAATAGGGACAGATGATCCGCCGGGAATACACGCTTTTAGTTTTTTACCGTTCGCAATGCCTCGGCAGTAGTCGTCACCGTAGATGAATTCTTCTACGGAAAGCCCGAGTTCGATTTCATAAACACCCGGACGTACTAGGTTTCCACTTGCCGAAATGAGCTTTGTTCCGGTAGAACGCTCGATACCAATTTTGGCATAAGCCTCGCCACCTTCATTGACGATTGGGACAACCGCTGCAATAGATTCGACGTTGTTGACCACCGTAGGATTTCCCCACAAACCTTTAACGGCCGGAAACGGTGGTTTCATGCGTGGGTTACCGCGCTTGCCCTCTAAAGATTCGAGCAACGCGGTTTCTTCACCGCAAATATAGGCGCCTCCGCCTGGCGTAACGACGAGGTCGAGGTCATAGCCCGAACCTAAAATATTTTTTCCGAGCATGCCATTGGCGTAAGCTTCTGCAATGGCTTTTTCGAGAATGCGCAATACATACATGAATTCGCCGCGGATATAAATGTACGAGCGGCGCGCACCAAGTGCATAGCTCGAGGTGATCATGCCTTCAATGAGCAAATGTGGGAGCTTTTCCATGAGGTAGCGGTCCTTGAAGGTGCCTGGTTCCGATTCGTCTGCGTTGCAGACAAGATGGCGCTCAATACCTTCAGGTTTTGCCAAAAAAGACCACTTCATGCCCGTTGGGAAACCAGCCCCACCGCGGCCACGTAAACCTGATTTTTTGACTTCTTCAACTACTTCGTCAGGACTCATGGTTTTGAGAGCCTTTTCTACAGAGGCATAGCCACCGTGTTTGCGATAGACGTCGTAAGCCGCAATACCGGGTACTTCGGCGTGTTCGATCAATAGTTTTCTAGCCATTGGTTATAATTTTGAAGCGGCGCGCATGGCGTCGAGCATTTCGTTCACTTTTTCTTTGGTAAGGCGCTCGTAAAACTGGTATTTACACATGAGCATTGGGCCATAGCCACAGGCGCCCAAGCATTCTACTGTTTTGAGCGTAAATAGACCATCTTTGGTGGTTTCGCCCACTTTGATGTCAAGTTGCTGTTCGATGTAAGCAATGAGGTCATCTGAACCCACTAACTGGCAAGGTCCGGTTCTACAAACTTCTAATACGTTTTTGCCAACCGGGTCAAGATGGAACATGGTATAAAAGGTGGCTACCTCGTAGACTTCGATTGGTTCGATGCCGAGGATTTGAGCAACGCGGTTCATGGCGCCAACGCTTACCCATCCGAATTCATCTTGGACAAGGTGCAAGATACTCAGGATGGCACTTTTTTGTTTTCCATCAGGGAAAAGGCCGATGACACGATTGATTTCGGTCATGGTGTGGGCACTGAAATCTATCGGTGCCTCGTTTACGGCTTGTGGGTGATCTGCTTTCATATTAGGCGTCTAGTTCTCCGGCAATAACGTTGATGCTGCTGAGCGTCAGAACGGCGTCTGAAATCGGCATGCCTTTGATCATTTCTGGATATGCTTGGTAATAAATAAAACAAGGTCTTCTAAATTGGAGGCGATACGGCGTTCGGCCACCGTCGGAAATCAGGTAGTATCCGAGTTCGCCATTGCCACCTTCTACTGCATGATAAACTTCGCCAACTGGTAATTCGGTTTCACCCATGACAATTTTAAAATGGTAGATGAGCGCTTCCATGTTGTTGTAGACATCTGCTTTTGGCGGTAAGTAGAAGTCTGGAAGGTCTGCTTTGTAATCGCCTTCTGGGAGATTGTTGTAGGCCTGCTCAATGATGCGCAAACTTTGGCGAATTTCTTCTTGACGTACCATAAAACGGTCGTAGGTATCTCCGTTGACGCCAACAGGCACGATGAAATCAAAGTCTTCGTATGAAGAGTAAGGGCTCATGACGCGAACGTCGTAGTCGATACCTGCAGCTCTGAGGTTGGGCCCAGAAAAAGAATAAGAAAGTGCGCGCTCTGCCGAAATCGGGCCTGCACCTTTAGTGCGGTCCATGAAAATACGGTTGCGGGCAAGCATGCTGTCGAACTCTTCAAAAGCCTTAGGAAAGGTCTTCAGAAATGATTTCAATTTTTGATGGAATACCGGATTGAAATCGCGCTCAAAACCGCCGATTCGACCCATATTGGTGGTCAGGCGGGCGCCGCTTAATTCTTCGTAGAGTTCGTAAATTTTTTCTCTTTCAGAGAAAGGATAAAAGAAGGAGGTGAGTGCACCTGCATCGACACCAATCACAGAATTACAAATGAGGTGATCGGCAATGCGGGCAAGTTCCATGATGATCACGCGCATGTACTGCACGCGTTTTGGAATCTCTACGCCAATAAGTTTTTCTACGGTCATTTCCCAACCGATATTATTAATTGGAGAAGAACAATAGTTGAGGCGGTCGGTGATTGGTGTAATTTGATTGTAGGGCCTACGCTCCGCAAGTTTCTCGAATGCGCGGTGGATATACCCGACGGTTTGTTCGGATGAAATGATTTTCTCGCCATCTACCTTCAGGATGTTTTGGAAAATACCATGGGTAGAAGGGTGGGTAGGTCCAAAGTTTATGGTGGCTATATTTGCCGGGTCTGCAGCCTGCAATACCTCTTTGCTGTCTTGACTCATAGTTCGTTGTTGTTTCGTCCGAAAAATCTGTCGTCTTTGTCTTCGCGGGTAGCGTCTTCGAGAACGTATTCTTTGCGCATCGGAAAGTAATCCATGTCTTCCATATTTAGGATGCGACGCAGGTCAGGGTGGCCGTCGAAAATGATCCCGAAAAAGTCATAGGTCTCGCGTTCCATCCAATTTGCGCCAGCAAACAGATCGGTGATGGTGGCAATGTGAAGGTTTTCTTTTGAAAGGTAGCCTTTGATGCGCAAACGCACGTTGTTTTTCCAGGAATGCAGTTGGTACACAACAGCAAATTCACGGCCTACTGCCTCTGGGTAATGAATACCGGCAATGTTGGTGAGGTAATTGACGCTCAAGGAAGGGTCTTGCTGAAGCCATGCAATGACTTCATGAATTTTAGCTGGTGAAATTTCGACATTGAGTATGTCAAAAGTTTCTTCGTGGGCAAGTACATCTGCACCAAACGCCGCCTGAATGGCTGCAAGGTAGTCTTGGTTATTTTTCTTGTCCATTGTCGATTTCAATTTGGTAAGTACCGAGGAGGTGCTTGTATTCGTCTGAATAACGGCGTCGGTTGGATTCTTTTTTAACTAATTCATGAATGTTCATGACGCCTTCAATGATTTGCTCTGGGCGCGGTGGGCAACCGGGCACATAGACATCGACCGGAATAATGCGGTCAATACCCTGTAATACAGAATAGGTGTCAAAAATTCCACCTGAACAAGCGCAAGCGCCTACTGACAAAACCCATTTGGGTTCGGCCATTTGCTCGTAAACTCTTTTGAGAACAGGACCAAGTTTTTTAGAAATAGTTCCTGCAACGATGAGTAGGTCGGCCTGACGAGGCGTAAACGACATACGCTCCATGCCAAATCGGGATAAATCGTAAGCACTGCCCATGGTGGCCATAAATTCAATAC
>JBJTNX010000142.1:0-3616 GCA_046074325.1 Sphingomonadales bacterium | reverse complement strand
GTAATACTGAAATTGAGATACCCCGGTACGTAAAATCAACTTGTTATCGTAATTGAAGAACAAACCTGCGCGCGGATCCAAAGAAAAAACCGAGCCAGAAACCAACGTATTGCGTGGGCCATCGGCCGTTAGCTCTATGTTGAGCTGACCACCAATCTGGTATTTTCCATTTTTGAAAGGCAGCTGACCCGAAATGCCACCTACCAATCGTGGTAACATTTGCTCTACCCCGTTTTGAGGTAGCTCATTGTTGGTTTCTAAGAAGGTGGTTTGCATTTCTGGACTAAGGTTGTAGGTCCAGGCGCTGAAGGTGCTGGTGGCATCGCGCAAATTCAGTCCTGCAGACCAAAATTTGCTCGGACGGTATTGCAATCCTGCATCAAAACCAAAACCAAAAGCTTTGGCGAAATTGCCAATATGTCTGTAGATCAGTTTTGCACTCACACCTAAACTAAGGTGGTCCACACGCGTTGGCTTAGCAAAAGAACCAATTAGGGCGTAATCGGCACTGTTAAAAGTTTGCAATTGGCTGTAGTCGAGGTTGCCTTGATTGTCGATCAACTGTGTGGTATTGTAAATGTTATCAATCCCCAAACGAATGAGATTGAGTGCCACAACTTGCTGATCGTTGATTTTGCGCGAAACGCCCAAATGATCGAAGGACGCCAACCCGCCGAAATACGAAGCGTGCATAAGCCCCACTTCGGTGGTTTGGGTTTGCTGTAATAAACCAGCCGGATTCCAAAAACCAGCTTCTAGACCTGAAACATCGGCAACAACCGCGGCGCCCGTTCCGAGCGCAGCAGCACCAACGCCTAAATTCAAGAATTCATTGGCATATTTGGGATTGAAGTCTTGGGCCTGTGCTAACGTGGCACACAGCAGCAAGCTGAAAAAAAAGCTTTTGATTGAAAACATGCTACAAAAACTCAAAATTGCGCAAAAAATTGTGTTAATTGGGTACTTTTACCAAAAAGTCTTCCATGTTCGGTATTGCCAACCTCCTTACCTCCTCCAATCTGCTCTGCGGCATTTGCTCCATTATTTTTAGCCTGAGTGGCCGCTTGGATTGGGCCGTATATGTACTTGCACTTGCTGCCATTCTCGATTTTTTTGACGGTTTTGTGGCCAGACTAACCCATTCAAATGGCCTGCTCGGCAAACAGCTCGATTCACTTGCCGATCTGGTTAGTTTTGGCGTTGCCCCAGGCATATTTATGTTTGTCATGATCATTGTGGGTATCGATCAATCTGGTCTTCTTAAAAATGCAGAAGGCATTCAGACTTACGGCGGCGCAGCCAATGAATACGTGGTAGCACAACTCATCGATTGGAAGGCCGCCATTTTCTATGGTCGCAACAACATCTACAATGCCTCGATCAAATTCTTGCCGTTTGTGGCGCTGATTATTCCATTTTTTGCACTCTTTAGGTTGGCTAAATTCAATATTGACGAACGCCAATCCGATAAGTTTATTGGTGTTCCGACCCCAACAGCCACCATCTTTTTTGCTTTTTTTCCGCTCTACTTTTGGTTCGAATTACCCAATTGGAGCCATCAATCTGATTGGATATACACACTTTTTGATTGTTATACATTAAGTGTCATAGCTGTGCTTTTCGCTGTGCTCATGGTTGTTGAGTTGCCACTGCTCGCGCTCAAATTCAAGCATTACGCTTGGAAAGGCAATGAGTACCGCTACCTATTGTTACTGATTTCGTTGATAAGTATTCCAATTTTTATTGTTTGGGCCATTCCAATAATTGTAATTTTGTACCTGGTTTTATCCACCGTTGAACATTTTCAATTCAAAAAACATGAAATTCAAAGCTGAAATCGACGTAATGCCCCTCGACGCGCTTCTTGACCCTCAAGGCAAAGCCGTTACCAACTCCATGAAAAACATCGGGCTACCCGAAATCGACGGCGTACGCATTGGCAAACATATCCGTCTGTTTGTAGAAGCGGCAAGCAAAGCTGAAGCAGAGCAGAAAGTAGATAGCGCTTGCAAAAAAATGTTAGCCAACCAAATTATGGAAAGCTATCGTTTCGAGCTTTCAGAGGCTTAAAATGTCAAAAGGTTTCAGGACCTTTCATGCCGTCAACAATACCTGGAATACAACCCTGTATTTCCCTACCCCACCTACCTTCTTGTCAGCATGGGAAGCTCAAATCGATGAAGCGCAAGCCCAATTTGGATCATACTCAGCCCAACAACGTGCCCAATTGCTTCGGACAATTGTTTCGCACCTGATTAGAGATAAAGAGCTCATTTGGGTCCAATACGAAGCAGAAAGTGGTTTATCTGCCTCCCGTTTTGAAATAGAATTCCAACGAACGATTTTCACTTTAGAACACTTCGCCGACCACATTGAGTCAATGGCATGGCAAAAAGAAGATGTGGTGCCTAATGAGCAAAAAACGCTGCTTAAAAAAAAGTCAGCAATTGGTCCTGTCTTGGTGCTTGGTTCCTCAAATTTCCCTTTGGCATACTCGACAATCGGCGGTGACAGCGTTGCCGCATTAGCCGCAGGCTGCTGTGTAGTGCTCAAGGCACACCCCATGCATGTTGGCACAAGTAGCGCAGTAGCATCTTGTGTTCAACGCGCAATTCAAGAAAATGGCTTGTCTAGTTTTGTCTTCAGCCATGTGATAGATGATTCGTATAATTGGGCTAGCACATTTGCCCAGCATCCTAAAATCAAGGCCATAGGTTTTACAGGTAGCATTAAAGGTGGGCGCGCTTTGATGGATTTAGCCGCAGCCCGAACAGCTCCAATTCCGGTTTTTGCTGAAATGGGAAGTCTAAATCCGGTGTTGCTCAATGCCAATCTGCGTGCAGAACAAGTTCAAGAGGCAGCCCAAAAATTAGCAAACTCGGTCT
This sequence comes from Sphingomonadales bacterium, assembly GCA_046074325.1. Classification (GTDB taxonomy): domain Bacteria; phylum Bacteroidota; class Bacteroidia; order Flavobacteriales_D; family Crocinitomicaceae; genus UBA952. The sequence goes on along the minus strand of JBJTNX010000142.1, from coordinate 731 downwards.
GCACAGATGCAGGTCAATTTTGTACCAAACCTGGTCTTATTTTGGTGCATGAGCAACATCTGCAGCAATTCAAAGAAGCGTTCCTACAGGCGCTCGCTAAGCAAAAAAGTTACCCGATGTTGCATCCGGATATCTACCAAAAATTTGAAGCTAGAAAACGTGAAGTGCTCAAAATCAAAGGAATTGAAGCAATTCACTCTAGTGCGGCATTAAACGGAATCGAAGGCCGGTGGTGCTTGGCGCAAGCCTCCGTTCAACTACTCGTAAACGAGCCCTCCCTGCTCGAAGAAGTTTTTGGGCCTTTTACCCTGATTAGTTCTTTCCAAAAAATAGCTGATTTGCAAGCCTTACTCGGGCAACTAGGTGGTCAATTGACCTTAAGTGTATTTGAAAACGATGTGCATCATTTACCTCCGCTACTCAATCAATTTATTCAAGAAAAAGTAGGTCGTGTCATCCTGAATGGTGTGCCTACAGGCGTTAGTGTTGTGGGAGCCATGCACCACGGCGGGGCCTACCCAGCAAGCAGCGATGCGCGTTTCACAGCAGTAGGTGCAGACAGCCTGTTGCGATTTACAAAAGAGATTTGCTGGCAAATCCATCAATAAAGTCCAAAACGAGCTACCTAAGCATTTCTTTTGTAATTTTGATTATCTAATCAAACAACATGGAAACGCCAGAACAAAACCAACCTAAATCGAATCGATTTTATTTCGTTTTTATTTTTATGC
>JBJTNX010000141.1:0-2514 GCA_046074325.1 Sphingomonadales bacterium | reverse complement strand
TGTTGCACTGAGCCCTTCCAAATGACCGCGTTCTTGGGTCATGGTTTTGGCCTTGTCGATGACCTCGGCCATGAGGTCGTCGGCGTCTACAACCGTACCTTCTCTGGATTTCATTTTTCCGCTCGGGAGGTCAACCATGCCGTAACTCAAATGAAAACAGTTGTCGGCCCACGTGTAGCCTAATTTCTGAAGAATGAGAAACAAAACCTTAAAGTGGTAATCTTGTTCGTTGCCAACCGTGTAAACCATACCGTGTAGGTCGGGGTAATCCTTGAAGCGGTCTATAGCGGTACCGATATCTTGGGTCATGTAGACCGCCGTGCCGTCAGAGCGCAAAACGAGTTTTTCATCTAGGCCTTCTGCACTAAGGTCTATCCAGACTGAGCCATCTTCTTTTTGATAAAAAACACCTTTTTGAAGCCCTTCCATGACCTGGTCTTTGCCCAATAAAAACGTATCAGACTCGTAATATAATTTATCAAACGTAACGCCCATCTGCGCATAGGTGGCGTCAAAGCCTTGATAAACCCAACTGTTCATGGTGGTCCAGAGCAAGTAAACTTGCGGATCTCTGGCCTCCCACTTCACAAGCATTTCCTTGGCTTCTTGTAAAATAGCGGTTTGGTTTTTCGCTAATTCTTTGATTTTATCATCGAGCGCAGCTTGGGCTTTTTCATCTTTGCCCTCTTTGGCTTTCTGGAAATTAAGAACGGCTTCTTGAATGGCGGGTGGGATGTCGGAAAAGTTCCCACTTTGCCATTCTGCCATCATTGCTTTGGCTTCTTTTTGTAAGGCTTTATCGAACTCGACATAATATTTTCCCACTAGTTTATCACCCTTTAGACCTGTATTAGCTGGGGTTTCACGCTCTCCTTTTTGGTTGAGTGGCGAAAATTTCTCCCACGCAAGCATCGATTTACAAATATGTATGCCGCGGTCATTGATGACCTGTGTACGTACCACCTTATGCCCCACTGCTTTTAAAATTTCAGCTACAGAGGCTCCTAAAAAGATATTGCGCAAATGGCCAAGGTGTAGTGGCTTGTTGGTGTTTGGCGAAGCGTACTCAACCATAACAGTAGGTTTGGAGTTGGCCGCTGCCATGCCAAATTGAGGATTGCTTTGCATTTCTTGCAAATGACCTAGCCAATGGGCGTCTGTGAAAACAATATTCAAAAATCCGTTGACTACAATACAATGTGAAACACCGGCTATGTTTGCTTCTATCCAATACTTGAGTTTTTCTCCGGCTTCTTGAGGCGAGCAACGCAACATTTTGACAAAAGGAAAAATAACAAGGGTGAGGTCACCTTCTACGTCTCGACGCGTCTGCTGAAATTGGATGAGATTTTCTGTAATTGGGGCGCCAAAAAGTGCTGGTGCAGCGGCAAGAAGGGCTTGGCGGATGTGTTGTTCCATTGGGTTAATCGAGCTGTGAGATGATGTGTTCTATGAGTTCAAGCGCGTGTTCGGCCATCTTGTTTTTTTCGTCGTCGAGGCAAGGATTGACCTCTACGATTTCTACTGCACAGAGCTTCGCGTCTTGGGCAAAATAGGTCAAAATTTGATCGGCCTCAGCAAACGACAAACCGTTGGCTACGGGTGTGCCCGTTCCAAAAGAAGTTTCTTCAGGGTCAATGCTATCGACATCGAAAGAAACGTAAAGGAGGTCACAGGCAGCAAGCTTTTGCGTTATTTCTTGCATACAAGTTTGAAGGCCTTTTTGACGCAATTCAGAAACCGTATAATTACGCAAATTGAGTTCAGAAATGACGGCGTCTTCTTCAGGTTCGGTATCTCGGACACCGATATAAACGAGATCTTGTGGTAAAAAAGCTTTGCTTTTAAGGGCATCCCATTGGCTTATTGTCTGCGTATCTAATTGATTTTTTGCCAAATGCAAATGATCAAGACCCAACGCAGCCGCAATGGGCATGCCGTGGATATTGCCAGATGGCGTGGTGTACGGAGAATGGATATCGGCGTGGGCGTCAATCCAAACAACGCCAATGCGCTTATCCGGATACGCTTTTTTAAGCGCCGCTAAGGTTCCGGCCGCAGCGCTGTGGTCGCCAGAAATAAGAAGTGGCAGCGCTTCATGGGAAATACAACCAAGTATTTTGTCGGTAAGCGAGGCGAAAACAGAGCTCAATCCGTCGATATATTTGGCAAATTGAAAGTTAGTTGGCGCATCCAATAAGTCATTGAGGTCGTCAACTTTTTGAATTTCAAATTGACTAAATAGCCTGCTGCCTTTGGTGCGTGCAGCCGTGCGTATGGCTTCTGGCCCAAGAGAGGCGCCTCTTGTACCCGCTCCTAGTTCAGAGGGATTGAAAATAAATTGTATGTTTTTTGACATAAGATACCCGAATGGGGCTAGGACAAAGATAAGGGTAATTTGGCAATGCTGAGCTAGCAACCACCTGTCATTGGCTCGACGTAAACTGGCTCTACAATGCGTTGTTCTTTCGCTTCTGTTGAAAGATAAAGGATACGCTGCTCGTAATTGGAACT
>JBJTNX010000140.1:0-9906 GCA_046074325.1 Sphingomonadales bacterium | reverse complement strand
GCTCATGTAGATAAACGCGCTATTTTGTCTACGCTCGATTTTGTAGGTCTATCGGGCCGAGAAAAAGACAAAGTGGGTGGCTTCTCTCATGGCATGCGCCAACGACTCGGTATAGCCCAAACGCTTTTGCATCAGCCCGATTTAATTGTTTTGGACGAGCCCACCACCGGACTAGACCCGCAGGGCATCATCGAAGTAAGAGACCTGATTTTGCGCCTCAAAAACGAGCAACAAAAAACAGTTATTCTGTCTTCCCATCAATTGGCAGAAATTGAGCTCGTTGCCAATCGTATGGTCATTATCAACCGAGGACATACGGTCATTGAAGGGACGGTTGCAGATTTAATGAATGCGCAGCAAACCCTGCTAAACATAGAGTTTTCGCAAGAGTCTAGCGCTGCAGCTGCGCAGCAGATTGCACAACTGTTTCCAGGACTAGACATTCAAGTGGTGTCTCCCAAAACACTTCAGTTACAACTAGAAAAACAACAAATTGCAACCCTCAATAGTTATTTGGTTAATGCCGGATTCGGTATTGTTGCCCTTGAACCCAAACGCAAACTCGAAGATTTTTTCATTCAAATGACGCAATCCTAATGCTCTGGAAAAACACTTACAACGAATTCATTAAAATTCTGGCCAAGCCGCGCAGTTATATTGGGCTTGCGGCTCTTACCTTGCTGATTGTCATAATTTTATTTGCCATGAAAGCCGACGGTAAAATGTATATTTCCTTCGTGACCGCCTCCTTTGAACAAACCTTATCTTTTAATGGAAATGTACTCAATGGCAACCTCATTGCATTTATCGTTTTACAAATGCTCATTGTGCATATTCCGTTATTGGTTGCATTGGTTACCGGCGATTTACTTTCCGGAGAAGCCGCAATGGGTACACTGCGCATGTTGCTCACCAAACCAATTAGCCGTACCCAGGTTGTGCTTTCAAAACTGATTGCAGCAGCCGTTTATACCTTTATTTTAGTCCTATGGATGGGCTTTTTGGCACTTTTCGTTGGTCGTTGGGTTTTTGGCACAGGCGACCTCATCGTCTTGAATTCGGATGGCCTTGTCATTTTAAATTACACTGATGTTTTATGGCGCTACGGATTGGCCTTTATGGTCGCGTATTTAGCTTTAATGACCATTTCGACGCTTTCGCTCGCCTTTTCTGCTTTTGCCGATAACTCTATAGGTCCTATTGTTTCAACAATGGCAGTTATTATCCTTTTTACTATAATTGGTTCACTCGACGTCAGTGTTTTTGATGCCGTAAAACCATGGTTATTCACCACCCATATGGCCTCTTGGCGTTCTTTTTTCAATGATCCGGTTCCATGGTCTGCCATTATTGAATCGATTTGGATCCTACTTGCACACAATGTTGTTTTTGTTGCAGTGGCGCTTTTCAAGTTTAACCGCAAAGACATCACCTCATGAAGCTTTTTTTCTTTTTAACTACACTGTTTATTTTTCAAATGGCATCCGCTCAAGATGCCAACGAACTAGTGAAAGCAGTTCGCCTCAAACTAGAAAAAGTACAAGACTACAGCGCTGACATCCACATTAAAGCGCAGGTGCCAATGATTAAAATTGATGAAGTGGATGCGAAAATTTATTACAAGCAACCCAATCTCATGAAGGTTGAATCAAAAGGTATAGCTATTCTTCCCAAACAAGGAATGGGCGAGCTCAACGCTTTTTTAACCAATGATAAAGCATATACCTGTGCTTTGAATGGCACAAAAATGATTGGAGATATAAAAACAACGGTAGTGTCTGTGTTGCCCTTAACCGAAAATACAGATGTTATTTTAGTGAAATTATGGATCGATACCCAGCGCGACTTAATCCTGAAGTCGCAAATTACAAGCAATAGTAACGGAACACTCGATGTCGACTATTTCTATGGAGATCAGGCCAAGTATGGATTGCCGTACAAAATGGTTTTTACCATCGATGTGAAAAAATTTAAACTACCCAAAAGCGTAGCTGCCGACTTGCATCAGAATAAGAAGAAAATCAGTGCTAAGGAAGGGCCTCAGACCGGAACAATTGTCATGCAAATGCGCAATTACAAAGTGAACCAGGGTATTCCCAATTCAAAATTCAAAACCAACTAGTAAATCACTTCGATAAGGGTGGTGTCAAAGGCGGTCGTGTTGGTTGCCTTGAGGCCGCTGTTATTGGTATTCATTTCCCAATAGTAAATAGAGTAGGTGGTATTGCCGTTGTTGACACAATAAAATGTCGTATCGAGTGCACCATAAAAGTTTTGTGTCGTGGTAGGGCAGCAACTCAAGCAGGCAGCCAAGCCTTCTTGCTTGATGTATCTGAAATGATCTAGCGGGAGTGGGTTGTTGTTCTTGAAATGAATTTTTGCCCAAGCCATAGCTTTGGTTCCGAGGTCACAAAGGTTGTCTTTTTCTATGCTGAGCTCGGAGTAATACAAGTTTTTCTCTATCGGAAAGTACAACGGTTTATCTACGCGCAAGATGTAGCGCTCCATTTTTTCTCTGGGCACACTAAATTCATAATTGCCGTTTGCGGTTAAAGTGAGGCTCTCGACAAACAGTTCATCAGAAGTGCCAATTGGCACTTTATAAATAGAAATAACGGCTCCTTCCAATCCGGTCTGAAAAGTTTGGTCGCTAATTTTGCCTTTGATCACAAAAGATCCGGTTCCTTTTTCGCAGGAAAAAAGCAAGACAACGATAAAAAAGAGGGTAATCAGGCGTTCCATTTGTTCAGTAATTCTATTTTTTCAGCTGGAATAAAAAGGTAGTCACCTCCAAAATGCGTTGATTTTTCGGCCTTACACATCAGTCCGTCTAGACCACAGCGAACGTAGTTGAGCTGCTCAAAAAAATCAAAAAGAACGGCATTATTTTTAGGGTCGATTTCCAGTTGAACGATTGGTCTTTTGCGCGTCAAGACGTCTTTTAAGCGTTCGAAAACTTCCCATTCATGTCCTTCGATGTCACATTTGATGTAATCGATGCGCTCAAAAGTATGAAAGAAGTCAGCGGTATTGACCATTTGAACCTCTTGCGTTTTTTCAGTTGTGCTTTTTTCCTCAGGGCGCATGATATGGGGTAAACCTGTACGTATCATGCCGTTGGTTTGTGGCAACACCATAGTAATACTTCCCGACTGTGCACCGAGTGCTACATTATGGAGTTCTACATTTTCTTTATGACCAATAATTTGATTGAGTACGGCATGAAACTGAGGAAGTGGTTCTATGGCAATTACTTTACCTCTGTGGGCCAAGCGCGAAAAATTTTTGGCAAAATAGCCCAAATTGGCACCGATATCGATGACCACAAATTGCGGTTCAATAATGCGTTTGACAAAATAATGAAATTTGAATGCTTCTTTGTGCTTGAGCAAGCCGAGGTCGTAAAGCAAGTAAAAGAGCCGATGTAAGGTCGTTAGATATGCCTTTTCAGGTAAAATAAGGTAGAGTAATTTCTTCATTCGGTTTCTTTGACTCAAAAGTACAATTATTTCTATTTTTAACACATGAAATTCACGCTGCTCCTCGCATTCGTTTTTTGTGCCTACTTAAAGATGCAGGCCCAATTGCAATTAGATCAAATCATGAAAGGTCCGGGCTTCGTTGGCGCTTGGCCCGAAGCACCGGAATGGTCCGTAGATGGAAGTTCTATTTATTATTGGAAAAAATTCCCCGACTCTTTGCAACGAACCTACTACAGCTATCACATTGAGCAAAAAAAAACAGTGATTTTGACCAAGCAAGAAGGGCAAAATCGTTGGGTGTGGTCATCATCTGCGGGTCCTTTGAATTACTTGCGTATTCACGAAAATATGCTACAATGCAAAGACGCCAAGACCCAACAGGTTAAATCGTACCCTTTGTTATCGAATGCATTTTGGAACTTACAGCTTTTAAACGATCCTCAAAAAGTCATTTTTCAACAGGGGCAAAGCTTATGGCAGTACGATATGCAATACGGTTTGGCTAAACAATTGATTTCTTATCACTCATCAAAAGTGCTGGCAACTGCCTCAGACCATTTGTCAGAAGCCGAACGCGCATTTTTTGAAAGTATCCGAAAGCAAGAACTACAGCGTGTCAAATTTGATATTCCGAAGGTAAAGGCGCTCCGATTTGAACCCACTGCTGCCCTGCAAGTAGATCCTACAGCACGCTTTGTTTTACTCAAAGATGAAAAACAGCCCAATGAAACAGCTACAGAAGTCCCGCATTTTATTTCGGCCGATGGGCATGTGTACAATGAAAAGTCACGATCAAAAGTACAGAACGAAGAACCTACTCAGCATTTGTATTTACATGATTTGCAATCTGACTCATTGGTCAAGATCGACTTTACTGGTCTAAGCCAAATAAATACCGAAGACCGTGCATTGATCATACATCCTGCTATTTTTGCCCAAACCAAGCCTTTAGCCTTGTTGGATATCCGCAGCGCCGACAACAAAGACCGTTGGATAGTTTGCTTGGATCTACTAACAAGTGCCATTCGCGAGCTCGAACACCAGCACGACAGCGCCTGGATTGGTGGGCCGGGAATTTCTTCTTGGAATTTTGAAACAGCCACACTAGGTTGGTTGGTGGATGGTCAGACGATTTATTATCAATCAGAAGAAACGGGATATGCTCACTTGTATACCTTTGATCTGGAAACCAAAATCAAGTTTGCGCTCACGAGCGGCAATTTTGAAGTGCATCAGGTGGTTCTGTCTCAAGACAAGAAGACTTTCTTTTTGACCTGTAACAAACAACATCCTGGGGTCCGCGATTTTTGGCGCTTAGCGATTAAAAGCGGAGAGCTAACACCTCTATTAAGTAGTGAAGGCGCCTACGAGGTACAGCTTTCTCCCAATGAAAAACAATTGGCATATCGGTTCAGCACGCGCACGCAACCTTGGGAGGTGTTTACCTGTGCGCTGAATAATCCAAAAAACAGTACGCAAATTACTTTCTCCACCACAGAAGCGTATCAATCTTACCCATGGCAAACACCAGAAGTAATCTCTTTTAAGGCCACCGACGGGGTTTCGGTATATGCCCGAATATATACACCTAAGCCGGAAAATAAAAATGGTGCAGCGGTCTTGTTTGTACATGGTGCTGGGTATTTACAAAATGCACATTACTACTGGAGTCATTACCACAGAGAGTATATGTTTCATCAAATGCTAGCTGCACAGGGCTATACGGTGCTGGATGTCGATTACCGCGCCAGTGAAGGCTACGGCCGCAACTACCGTACCGCCATTTACCGTCATATGGGTGGTCGCGATTTACAAGACTTTGTGGATGCCAAACAATTTTTAGTAGCAAATTATGGCATCGATTCAAATAGAGTTGGTATTTATGGCGGTTCATACGGCGGCTTTATGACGCTGATGGCTTTGTTTACCGAACCAGGCACCTTTGCTTGTGGGGCAGCGTTGCGTTCAGTGACCGATTGGGCCCATTACAACCATGAATACACGACAAATATCCTCAACACACCAGCTGCCGATCCAGAAGCTTATCAAAAAAGTTCGCCTATTTACTTTGCCGAAGGTTTACAAGACCCTTTGCTTATATTACATGGCATGATTGACGACAATGTGCAGTTTCAGGATGTCGTGAGACTCAATCAGCGCCTCATTGAACTCGGTAAGAAAGATTGGTGGATGGCCCTTTATCCAGTCGAGCGCCATGCCTTTGAATACACGAGTTCTTGGGCCGATGAATACCGTCGGATATACGAATTATTTGACACGTATTTAAAGTAAGTAACCGCAGTTAAATTAAAGTTCTATATGAATTTGAGAACAGAATTTCTTTACGACAAACAACAAATGCTAGCGCAGCTCGACGTGCTGCAAGGGCTTTATCCGAGCTTGACAATGGCCCAATATGCAACTGAGCTTGATTTGATGTTGCCGCATAACTATAGCCAACTTGCCGTTTTTGATCAGGACGAATGCATTGCTATTTGCGGTATCTGGATTGGCAACAAATTATGGGTGGGCAAATACCTCGAGCTCGATAATATTGTTGTTAAAGAAGCTTATCGAAGTAGGGGAGTTGGCGATTTGATTTTTAAAACCTTGGAGCAAAAAGCGCATCAGGAAAACTGCAACATGCTTTCATTAGACTCATACACGAGTAATTTCAAGGCCCATAAATTCTTTTACAACCAAGGGTACAGCCCCAAAGGTTTTCATTTCATTAAGTTGTTGAATGAAAAAGCAGTGCGCTAATTAGTGCCCTTTTGCAGCTAAGTAACGCTCTGCATCTAGAGCGGCCATACAACCTGTGCCCGCTGCGGTTATTGCTTGGCGGTACGTTTTGTCGGCGGCATCACCGGCAACAAATACACCTGCTACATTGGTTTTACTGCTTCCTGGTTGTGCATACTGAATATAGCCTGTTTCGTCTAGGTCGATGTAATCTTTGAAAACTTCAGTGTTGGGTGGTTGACCAATGGCTACAAAGAAACCAGTACAAGGAATTTCCGATTCTTGGTTTAAACTGCGGTCTACCACACGCACACCCGTTACAAGTTGGCCATCGCCGAGAACTTCAAGGGTTTCTGTATTGAAACGGATGTCGATGTTTGGGGTGTTTTTAACGCGGTCAGCCATGATTTTAGAAGCGCGGAATTCGTCGCGACGTACGAGCATGGTTACTTTGGTACATAATTTCGATAGGTAATGAGCTTCTTCACAAGCTGAGTCTCCGGCACCGACAATCACCACTTCTTGGTTGCGGTAAAAGAAACCGTCACAAACAGCACAAGCCGAAACACCACCACCCATTTTCAGGTAATGTTGTTCGCTGTCCAGGCCGAGGTATTTGGCAGACGCACCCGTTGAAATGATGACGGTATCGGTGTGTATTTCGTGACCGTCTTCGGTCCAGCATTTGTGAATGGGGCCACTGAAATCGACGCGGGTAATAAAGCCGGTGCGCACATCGGTTTCAAACCTTTTGGCCTGTGCCTCTAACTGTAGCATCATTTCAGGACCTGTAATGCCATCTGGGTAGCCTGGAAAGTTTTCGACTTCATTGGTGGTGGTTAATTGACCGCCTGGCTGTAGGCCTTGATACATAACGGGTTTCATATCTGCTCTGGCAGCGTAAATAGCAGCTGTATAACCGGCCGGACCGGAGCCGATAATAAGACAAGAGATGCGTTCGATTTGACTCATTTGAAATGGTTTTGGGCAAAATTAATGCTTTGAAGTATATTCTAATGTAACTTACCGCACATTGTTTTGAACGTTTTCTTCACAACGTAACTTTTCAACAAGTAGAACGTCCACAAAAAAATAAATGTATCTTCGTTGGTAATAATATTTTAAACTCATGATTAAAAACATTCTTTTACTCTCCTTTGTCGGGGTTTCATTGTTTTCATTTGCGCAAAATGCTGAGTCAGAAGCGCCAGAAAACCTCAATTGGTACCTCAAAGACCCTAAAAAAGATGGTGTTTATGGCACCGGAGCAACCAAAGCTTACGAAATGCTCAATGCAGCAGGTAAAAAATCAACCACCATTATCGTTGCTGTAATTGATTCCGGCGTAGAAACCGATCATCCAGACCTCAAAGATGTCATTTGGGTCAACGAAGACGAAATCCCGAACAATGGTATCGATGACGATCAAAACGGCTACATCGATGACATCCACGGTTGGTCTTTTTTAGGTGGTGCCACCGAAGACATCGATAAAGAAGCCATGGAACTTGCGCGCATGTACCGCATCGAAAGCGCTTATTTTAAAGGTAAAAAAGCACAGGATATCCCAAGCAACGAGTTGGCACGTTTTGCTACCTATGAAAAAATCAAGATTGCCTTTGAAAAAGAAATGACAGAGAAACAGCAGTCGCTAACCAATATCAAAGCCCTTTCTGATTATATGGGACGCGTTGAAGCACAAACCGGAGCCTCTTTTTCCAAAGAAACAAACAACGCATATGTGCCAGCCAGTGAAACGGACACCAAAATTCAAAAGCGAATGAATGTCTTATTTGCGGTATTACCTGCCGAACAATTAAGCATTGAAATTGAGAATGCACTAACTTCTGTAGAGAGCGGTATTCGAATGGCAACGCAAAATGCAGACTCGATTCGTACGGCCATTGTTGGCGATAACCCAAATGACCTTTCTAGTAAAATCTATGGCTGCAACCGTTATGAAGGCCCAGATGCTTTTCATGGTACGCACGTTTCTGGCATCATTGCCGCTACACGTGGCAACGGAATGGGCATTGACGGCGTTGCTGACAACGTGCGCATTATGGTTGTTAGAGCAGTTCCAGACGGCGATGAGCGCGATAAAGACGTTGCAAATGCCATCATTTATGCCGTAGACAACGGCGCTAAGGTCATCAATATGTCTTTTGGTAAATATTGGACGCCTAATAAAGAATACGTCGACGCAGCAATAGAGTACGCACGCAGTAAGGACGTTCTTTTGGTGCATGCCGCAGGCAATGATGCCAAAGACAAAGACGTTGAAGATTCTTACCCTACACGCCGACTCAACAATAAAACAAATGCACCAAACTGGATTGAAGTAGGTGCCAGCAGCAGTGCAAAAAGCGGAAAAAAAATCATTGCTAATTTTTCTAATTACGGAGCAACAACCGTTGACTTCTTTGCACCTGGTGTAGACATCTATTCAACGGTTCCGGACTATAACTACGAAAACGCAAGTGGAACGTCAATGGCTTGTCCTGCAACAGCAGGTGTAGCCGCTTTAATCAGAAGTTACTTTCCGGAACTTAGCGCGGCTGAAGTCCGCGAAGTCCTGATGGCCACCACTGCTACTTACAAGAAAACAGTAGTTGCGCCAAATGGTGAGAAAGCCAAAATGAAAGACCTTTGCATCACCGGAGGTTTTGTCAATGCAGCAAACGCCGTAGCGTATCTGTTGGAGAAAAAATAAAGGACGCTTTGCCCCAATTTAGAAAGCCACATGGATTCATGTGGCTTTCTTTTTATCTTTGTAAAAACAATTCTGCATGACTTTTAATCCTTGGCTAGTTGCCATTTTTGCGCTCGTTATTTTCACCATGCTCCTCATTGATTTGGGTGTTGTCAACAAAAAAGCACATCAAATCACAAACAAAGAAGCGTTGCGCTGGACACTCGTCTGGATTGGACTTTCAATGGGTTTTAGTGCTTTGGTTTGGTGGCAAATGGGTTTTGCTAAATTCGCTGAATACCAATCCGCTTATTGGATCGAAGAAGCACTTTCTGTAGACAACATGTTTGTCTTCATTTTAGTTTTTAAGTTTTTTAAACTAGAAGGCCTGCTTCAACACCGCGTACTTTTTTGGGGTATCATAGGTGCGCTTGTATTTAGAGGTATTTTCATTTTCTCGGGTATCGGTCTAATTAAACTCACGTACCTTCCTGAATTTGAACTCTTTGGTTATCATTTTAGCTTAGATCAAGGCGCGCATGCAAAGCCAGGATTTTTCTTTAGACCCAATCTTATTCTGACCTTATTTGGCGCATTTTTGGTCTATGCCGGAATCAAGTCATTAGCTGATTCCGATGACGACGAACAAAAGGACTTCAATAAAAGTTTGGGCGCTCGCTTACTAAGGAAAATTTTTCCGGTCACTAAAAATTACCACGACGACGCTTTTTTTATCAAAAGAGGACGCAAGCGTTTTGCTACAAAACTATTTTTGGTGCTGATGGTCATTGAAACCACTGACCTTATCTTTGCTATTGATTCTATTCCAGCCATCTTTGCCATTGCACCCAACGACCCACTTATTCTTTATACTTCTAATATTTTTGCAGTGCTCGGCCTCAGATCCATGTATTTCTTATTGGCTGGCGCCTCGGCGCGCTGGCCTTCGTGCTGCTGCTCGCCGCGTGCGGCGGTGGTGATCCTGAGCCA
>JBJTNX010000139.1:0-2747 GCA_046074325.1 Sphingomonadales bacterium | reverse complement strand
ATATTGAAAGTCGTTTTTCTAGACGATAAACACCCCGCTTTTACCGGTCAAGAGATGCAATTCAAGAAATTTCGCACCAAAAAAGTCAAAAGCAGCAACGGAGACACCCAAGAGCGCTATTTTGTATTTGGTACTATTTGTATTGCAGAATTATGTTTTCGGACCGAATTCTCGCTGACGGTACGCAAGGGGATGCGCTATCCGATTCTACTCGGCAGAAAAGTTCTCAATAACCGTTTTGTGGTCGACACAAGCAAAAAATATATCCACGAGCCCCTATCTTTGCCTTTATGAAAATTGCCATTCTCTCTAGAAATTCTCACTTGTATTCGACCAAAAGGCTCGTAGAGGCAGCCGAAGCAGCAGGTCACGAAGCACATGTCATTGACCACCTCAAATGCAATATCGAAATTGAACAAACAGGTCCTGCACTTTTTTACCAAAATCAGTACCTCAAAGGCTTCGACGCCGTCATTCCGCGCATTGGTGCATCGGTCACATTTTACGGTACGGCGGTTGTGCGCCAGTTCGAAATGATGAACGTATTTACAGCAGTGGGTTCAAGGGGCATCATCCATTCCAGAGATAAGTTGCGTTGTTTGCAAGTGCTTTCCAAAGAAGGAATAGGGCTCCCTAAAACGGTTTTCACCAACTATTCAAAGGATGTCAAGCATGTGGTGAAAAGTGCCGGCGGCGCACCAGTAGTCCTGAAGCTCCTCGAAGGAACCCAAGGTTTAGGTGTGGTTTTAGCCGAAAACCTCAACGCCGCGCAGTCGGTGCTCGAGGCGTTCAACGGCCTTAAAGCGCGTGTCATTGTCCAGGAATTTATCCGCGAAGCAAAGGGTGCGGATATCCGCGCTTTTGTGGTCGACGGCGAAGTCGTTGGCGCCATGAAACGCCAGGGTCTTCCTGGCGAATTCCGATCCAACTTACACCGCGGTGGCACCTCTCAGGCAATTGAACTGACCACCGAAGAAAAATACACGGCCATTCTGGCTGCCAAAGCCGTTGGTTTGGGTATAGCAGGCGTCGATTTATTGCAATCTGAACGCGGTCCGTTGGTGTTAGAAGTCAATTCTTCGCCAGGTCTCGAAGGCATTGAAAAAACAACCCAAACAGACATCGCAGGTAAAATCATTGCCTACATCGAACGCAATGTCAAGCGCTAGAAGAACTGTCCATAAAAAAATGACCATGCTCGGCCAAGAAATTTTGCCGGGTAGGGGCGTTCAGCTCAATTTGGAGGTGGCGCACTTGCATACGCGCACGCCCATTCAAGTTCCCGTTTTAGTGGAACGTGCCAAAGAAGATGGCCCGACCGTTTTGGTCATGGCTGGTTTGCATGGCGACGAACTCAATGGCATTGAAATCGTGCGTCGCTTTTTGCGCAAAAAACTCAATAAACCATCAAAGGGCACCATTATTTGCCTACCGATCTTCAACATTTTTGGTTTTCTCAATTTGCAGCGCGAGCTCCCCGATGGCCGAGACCTGAACCGCAGTTTTCCGGGGAGTAATTCAGGCTCGTTGGCCGCGCAGTTTGCTTTTCATTTCATGAAAGAAATTGCCCCACACTGCGACTACATCATCGATTTTCATACCGGGGCAGCACAGCGCAACAACTTTCCACAAATCCGTTGCGTATTCTCTGACCAAGAAAGCGTGGAACTAGCCAAAGTATTTAATCCGCCCTTTATTTTACACTCTGGCCTCATCGCCAAAACCCTCCGCGAAAGCATTGTCAAGCGCAAAAAGAAAATTTTACTTTTTGAAGGTGGCAAATCCAATAACATTGAAGAGAACGTTGTTGAGGAAGGCCTCAACGGCCTCAAACGCGTCATTGCTCATTTGGGTATGCGCAATTATAAAATTGATATTTCCAAAGACCGCCAACCCATTTTCATCGGTGAAAATAAATGGATGCGCGCGCCATCAAGCGGCATGTTTCAATGTTTTGTAGCCAACGGAACCGCGGTTCAAAAAGGCGAAGTATTGGCATTGGTCACAGATCCGTATGGCAAATACGAAAAGAAGATCAAAGCCAGTCAGACCGGCTATGTCATCTGTATCAATGAAGCAGCAGTTGTATATAAAGGCGATGCAATTATCCATCTCGCCAAAGAAAAACCCCAACAATAAGCCCAAAAAAGTAACTATGAAAAAGGCCCTATTATTAGTCGTATTGAATTTCTTGTCTCTCCATTTGTTGGGGCAAAACAAATTTACACCCCAACAGTTTTTGGGCTACAACATCGGTGAGCAATTTACGCGTCATCACCGCGTGGTGGAATATTTCTATGCACTAGAGAAAGCCTTTCCCGAGAACCTCAAGGTGGTGAAGACCGGTCAAACTTACGAGAAAAGAGACCTCTTGTTGTGTTATATTGGAACGCCAGAAAACCTTAAAAAATTAGAAGAAATTCGTCAGAAGCACCTCAACCAGGACCCCGACGAAAAGCTAGCCATCGTTTGGCTTTCTTACAACGTGCATGGCAATGAAAGTTCCGGTACAGAGGCCGCCATGCAAACTGCTTACCGTTTGCTTACCGACAAAATTGGCTATCTTGAGCACACGGTAGTCATCATGGACCCTTGCCTCAATCCAGATGGCCGCGACCGCTATGTCAATTTTTATTACCAGTACGGCGCCAACCCAATTGATATGGAGCGTTTCAGTGCCAGCCACAACGAAACTTGGCCAGGTGGCCGCCCCAACCATTACCTTTTTGACCTCAACCGAGACTGGG
>JBJTNX010000138.1:0-9730 GCA_046074325.1 Sphingomonadales bacterium | reverse complement strand
TGGGCAATTCCAATGGTATCCTTGCCAGACATCATGACATTGAAACCTGCAGCTTGGATGGTTGTTGGCGTTTGGTAACCAAGCTCATCTAAAGCAGTCCATAATGGTTTTTTCAAATTCAAGTCACGGAAGGTCATGGGCACTAATTTGCTGCAAAGCTACGCAGAGATTATGACAACGTCAGAAAATAAATTAAAAACAAAAAACCCTGACGTGAACATCAGGGTTTCTTTTTGTGACCCCGGAGGGATTCTAACCCCCAACCGCTGGAGCCGAAATCCAGTGCGCTATACAGTTGCGCCACGGAGCCATTGTGCACGAAAACGGTGCGTTTGCAAATTTAATGCTTTCAGCTGATAATTGCCTAAATTTACACTGTTCAAATTTCAGACTATGATTAAAAATTTACTCGTTGTCATTGCCATTTTTGCTTTGCGTTTATCATTTGCTCAAAACTGGCAGTCTTTTACCGATTCAATCCCGACGTTGTCATCGCCTCGTGCGTGTGATCTGAACAATGATGGCATCAAGGATGTGGTTTTTGGCGGAGGCACAGATGGTGTTTACAGCAATAATGGCATCATGGCCTACAACGGTGCTAACGGCGCCTTGTTGTGGAAACGACCTGCGCGCAACGAGGTATTTGGAAGTGCCATTTTTAAAGACATCACCAACGACGGTATTCAGGATGTATTTATGGTCGGCCGGCAGGCGCAATTGCTGGCAATCAACGGGGCAAATGGTCAGCTTATTTGGGATTATTTTCCATACAATGTGAATCCTGCAGACAGCGGTTTGTATAATTTTTACAATCCGCAATTTATTGCAGATGTCAGTGGCGACGGCGTCCAAGATATTTTGGTTGCTAATGGTGGAGACCACGCCGCTCCGGTATGGGATACCACGCGCCCGCCAGGACACCTGATGGTCGTCAATAGCATGAATGGCCAGTTGTTGGCCAAAGCCGTTGTGCCAGACAGCGCAGAAACGTATTGTTCTGCTTTAGTTGCCGATGTACAAGGTAACGGCACCCAATGGGTTTTATACGGTACGGGCGGTGAAACACTCGGCGGCAGTTTTTGGGCTTGCCCACTTAGTGCATTGCTCAATAATACGCTTGCACCTTCTATCGCCCTCATGACTGACCCACAACTAGGTTTTGTAGCGCCAGCTTCTTTGATCAAAAATGCTTCAGGACAATACGACATCATCATTCAGTCTTATGGCGGTAAGGTTTCAAAAATCAAAGCGGCCAATTGGAGCACTTATTGGAGTTACGACTTACCCAATACTGAGTCAAGTGCCGAACCTGTTATTGGCAATTTTACGGGTAATGCTGTGCCAGATATCTTCTTGTCTTTGGCAAAAGGTACCAGCTCTTCCTATACCGATTATTACCAGGTGTTACTCGATGGCCAAACAGGTCAAGAAGTGCTCAAAGACAGTATTGGTTTGCTGCAGTTTGCCTCGGGTAATGCTATCGATCTCAATAACGACGGCCGCGACGAAGCGATTCTTTCCGTAAATTACATGCAAAGTGGTGTCTGGAAACACCGTTTGGAAGTCTTTGATTTTGTTGCGCAAACCATTCAGCCATTAGTGGGCCAACAAACGGGCGTCAATATCGGATCAACACCGCTTTTTACCAATTTGGATAACGACAACCTGCTCGATTTGGTGTATGTCGTGAAGAAAGACAGCCTTAACCCAATGGGATGGAAGGGCGTATATTTGAATAGGGTGGAGCTCAGTTCTGTTTTTCCAAATGCAGGTTTGGCATGGGCTTCCTACCTCAGTACCCAAAACAATGGTGTGTATTACAACCTTACCACGAATTGTGGTCCCGGAAGTATTTTGTCTAATGTAGCTGTCACGCAACCTTGGTGCAACGGCAGTTCTTCTGGAGCCATTATACCTATTGCGAATTTAGGTACGGCACCTTATACTTATTTATGGTCGAATGGCAGTACAGCACCACAGCTTCAGAATGTACCTGCCGGTACCTACACCTTGCAAGTGACCGACCAGACCGGTTGCTATGAAATCTACACCACTACTTTAGTCGATCCTTTTGTTATTACTTTTGGAGGGGTAGTGCCGCCAACTTGCCCAGGTGGCAGCAATGGTCAGGCAGTGGTCAACAGCTCTGGTTGCCCATGTATGTTTAGTACTTGCCAATTTTTATGGGATAACGGCGTAAGTGGTAAAACGAATTTGTCTGCGTTTGAGGGTTGGAATACGGTTACCATTACGCATACCAATGGCTGCGTGGTTGTAGATTCGGTTTTTGTACCTTTCGCAGCACCAGTCGTCAATAGTGCCACGCTCCAAATGGTTACATGTAATGGCGCCGCCAATGGCAGTATTGATCTTGATGTCAGTGTAGCATTCGCTCCACAAACCTTTGATTGGAGCAACGGTGTAGGTCAGGCTTATAACGCCAATTTGAGTCCAGGAACCTACGAAGTTACAGTAACCGATGCGCGCCCTTGCTCGGCAACCTTTGCTTATGTCATTACCGAGCCTGATTCACTTGTGTCTAATTACAGCATTCAGTCTGTTTCGTGTTCGGGCCTCTCAGATGGCCAAATAAACGCAAGCGCCACAGGCGGAAATGGGGCATATACTTATCAAATTGGTACGCAGGTCAATACTTCTGGTCAATTTAACAATTTGTCTGCAGGTACTTACATCCTAATGGTTAGTGATTCTATGGGTTGTGTTGCGCCCAATCTCTCGCTTCAAATTGCCGAGCCGCTTGCATTGGCACTCACGTTAAATGCCACAATGGCCTCTGGATCTGGCAGCTTAGACGGTACGGCTACAGCTACGGTCAGTGGTGGTGTCTCACCTTATCAATACGCTTGGTCTGGACCAACGTCTCAAACAGACAGCATGGCGGTTTATCTCGATGGTGGTTGGTATACAGTTCTTGTAACAGACGCCAATGGTTGTAGTATTTCCGATAGCGTTTTTGTAGATGTGTTGGGTTTGAGCAATTCTACCGTATCCAATCTTGAGGTATACCCCAATCCGAGTAATGGCTTGTTTCAATTGAGTCTAGCGGTAGAAAAGCTCGAAGTATTTGATTTGCAAGGGCGTTTAATTGCTAGTAATGAAAATGTGAATTTTGTGGATTTGCAAATCTTAGCGAATGGCACTTATCAACTATATATTCATCATGGAAATCAGGTTATAAATTTTCAAATTATTAAATCAAACTGATGGAACTAGGTGGAAATTTTCAAATGTTCAAGCCTAACTCAAATTAAATTGATAAATTCGTGTACAAATTTTACAATATGAAAAAGATTCTACTTGTTTTCGCTTTGTCAACTGCTGTTTTGGGTTTTGCTCAAAAAGGTAAAATGGGCGTACAATTCAATGCAGGTGCTCACCTTCTTAGCGAAGCCGGTACAGGTCTCAGCTTCAATACAGCACTTACCTATAACTTTGTGCCAAGCTTTGGACTTAAATTGGATGGCGGTCTAGACCTCGTTGGTAATGACAACCTCAACAGACTTGGTTTACAGCTCAATCTTAATGTGGTTGCTTTGGCCAATAAAGACGCTAAATTCGGTTTAGAACTTCATGGAGGTGGAGCCCTCCTTAACAACGGAAATTTTCTTTTTGGAGATACTTACTTACTTCGTGGTGATGACATGATTGCCATCATGGCGGGCATCTCTCCAAGTTACCGTATTTCTGATCATGTGCGTATCCTTCTTGATGCAACTTACATGCCGAAATTATTCAAAATTGATGGCACCATAACCAAATATATGAACACTACTGTAGGCGTTGCTTACAACTTCTAAGTAGCTTTTACAGCACCTCAATTGAAAGGACGGATTTATCCGTCCTTTTTTGTTTTGTCAAAGCGGTTTTAATGGTCCAAAAAAGAATTGGCCTCTTTGGTTTTTTGCAGCGCGACAAAATAAAGGATCAAACTGAGCAACAAAAGCACATGTGAGAAATCGTTGCGGTCAAACCATTGGTGTAAATTGATTTTCTGGCTAAGAATAATGCTGCTCGGAAAAAGCAGCGCAGCAGCCATCCATAAGTATTGGTATCCAGAATGATACAAGCGTTGGTAACGGATTCCAACAAAGACAAGCGAAAAAATTAAGCCAATACCACTAATTACGGAAGGAATGATGAGGCCTTTACTTTGATCGATGGTCATGTCCACCCAGATAAAAACAAGCAATTCTGAAAGAAGTCCGATACCCAAAAGCACCAAAGCCATTTTTTTAAAGATGGCTTTTTGCTGGATATTCGGCCATAAACTGAGCATGCCTTTCGTTAAAAAATAGGTGGCTACCATTCCGAGCAGCCAAGAAGGGTATTTCCCCCAGAGTCCGAGGTAATTGTAAAATAAGTGACCAAGTCCTCCAAAAAGAAAACTCCAACCAAATACGCGGTAGAAACGTCTCCAGTTTGTATAGAAATCGTTTTGCGGGTAATTGGTTTTGATTTTAGCGGCTAAAAAGAGGGCTGTAGAAAAAAGGATGAGGTCGCCGATCATGGCGTTTGGCTCGAGTAAATCGAGTCCGGCAAATTGCCACTCAATTTTAGGGTAATCTTGACCGATCATTTGCTGTTTGCTTCGAATTTATGCAAATTGGCTTTGAGGATTTTCTCCACAATTAGCGGTGAGATATTATTTAAAATCCGATTGAGTTTACCCATGAGCGTTTGGGTTTTTTTATAACTCCGGTTCTCAAGTAATTTGAGGCAATCTTGTGCCACTTCTTCCATGGTAAGCACTTTTCCCTTTTGGCGACTTGCCAAGACTTGTTTGCTGCCATTGGCGGCCACCACTTCTTTGTTGTGTACAATTTCTGTCATTGCTACTTGAAGCATGCTTCAAGTAGCAATGACAGAAATTGTACACAACAAAGAAGTGGTGGCCGCCAATGGCAGCAAACAAGTCTTGGCAAGTCGCCAAAAGGGAAAAGTGCTTACCATGGAAGAAGTGGCACAAGATTGCCTCAAATTACTTGAGAACCGGAGTTATAAAAAAACCCAAACGCTCATGGGTAAACTCAATCGGATTTTAAATAATATCTCACCGCTAATTGTGGAGAAAATCCTCAAAGCCAATTTGCATAAATTCGAAGCAAACAGCAAATGATCGGTCAAGATTACCCTAAAATTGAGTGGCAATTTGCCGGACTCGATTTACTCGAGCCAAACGCCATGATCGGCGACCTCATCCTTTTTTCTACAGCCCTCTTTTTAGCCGCTAAAATCAAAACCAATTACCCGCAAAACGATTTCTATACAAACTGGAGACGTTTCTACCGCGTATTTGGTTGGAGTTTTCTTTTTGGAGGACTTGGTCACTTATTTTACAATTACCTCGGACTCTGGGGGAAATACCCTTCTTGGCTGCTCGGAATGGTAGCCACCTATTTTTTAACGAAAGGCATGCTCAGTTTATGGCCGAATATCCAGCAAAAAGCCATCTTTAAAAAAATGGCTTTGGTGCTTTTGGGTATCGGACTTCTTTCAGAATTGCTTGTTTTTATCTGGGTGGACATGACCATCGATCAAAGTAAAGGCCTCATCATTCCTTCCGTAATTAGTGGTATTGGCTTAATTTTTTCGCTTGTCTTTGTTGGAATCCGTTACCAACGCTTGTATCATTCTGGATACCAATACTTATGGATGGCTGCTGCGCTGCTTTTTCCGAGCAGCATTATTCTTAGCCAGAAAATCAATTTACACCAATGGTTTGACCGCAACGATTTCTCACATGTGCTTTTGTTGCTCAGTTTGATCCTTTATTTTGTCGCGCTGCAAAAAACCAAAGAGGCCAATTCTTTTTTGGACCATTAAAACCGCTTTGACAAAACAAAAAAGGACGGATAAATCCGTCCTTTCAATTGAGGTGCTGTAAAAGCTACTTAGAAGTTGTAAGCAACGCCTACAGTAGTGTTCATATATTTGGTTATGGTGCCATCAATTTTGAATAATTTCGGCATGTAAGTTGCATCAAGAAGGATACGCACATGATCAGAAATACGGTAACTTGGAGAGATGCCCGCCATGATGGCAATCATGTCATCACCACGAAGTAAGTAAGTATCTCCAAAAAGAAAATTTCCGTTGTTAAGGAGGGCTCCACCTCCATGAAGTTCTAAACCGAATTTAGCGTCTTTATTGGCCAAAGCAACCACATTAAGATTGAGCTGTAAACCAAGTCTGTTGAGGTTGTCATTACCAACGAGGTCTAGACCGCCATCCAATTTAAGTCCAAAGCTTGGCACAAAGTTATAGGTAAGTGCTGTATTGAAGCTGAGACCTGTACCGGCTTCGCTAAGAAGGTGAGCACCTGCATTGAATTGTACGCCCATTTTACCTTTTTGAGCAAAACCCAAAACAGCAGTTGACAAAGCGAAAACAAGTAGAATCTTTTTCATATTGTAAAATTTGTACACGAATTTATCAATTTAATTTGAGTTAGGCTTGAACATTTGAAAATTTCCACCTAGTTCCATCAGTTTGATTTAATAATTTGAAAATTTATAACCTGATTTCCATGATGAATATATAGTTGATAAGTGCCATTCGCTAAGATTTGCAAATCCACAAAATTCACATTTTCATTACTAGCAATTAAACGCCCTTGCAAATCAAATACTTCGAGCTTTTCTACCGCTAGACTCAATTGAAACAAGCCATTACTCGGATTGGGGTATACCTCAAGATTGGATACGGTAGAATTGCTCAAACCCAACACATCTACAAAAACGCTATCGGAAATACTACAACCATTGGCGTCTGTTACAAGAACTGTATACCAACCACCATCGAGATAAACCGCCATGCTGTCTGTTTGAGACGTTGGTCCAGACCAAGCGTATTGATAAGGTGAGACACCACCACTGACCGTAGCTGTAGCCGTACCGTCTAAGCTGCCAGATCCAGAGGCCATTGTGGCATTTAACGTGAGTGCCAATGCAAGCGGCTCGGCAATTTGAAGCGAGAGATTGGGCGCAACACAACCCATAGAATCACTAACCATTAGGATGTAAGTACCTGCAGACAAATTGTTAAATTGACCAGAAGTATTGACCTGCGTACCAATTTGATAAGTATATGCCCCATTTCCGCCTGTGGCGCTTGCGTTTATTTGGCCATCTGAGAGGCCCGAACACGAAACAGACTGAATGCTGTAATTAGACACAAGTGAATCAGGCTCGGTAATGACATAAGCAAAGGTTGCCGAGCAAGGGCGCGCATCGGTTACTGTAACTTCGTAGGTTCCTGGACTCAAATTGGCGTTATAAGCCTGACCTACACCGTTGCTCCAATCAAAGGTTTGTGGAGCGAATGCTACACTGACATCAAGATCAATACTGCCATTGGCGGCGCCATTACATGTAACCATTTGGAGCGTGGCACTATTGACGACTGGTGCTGCGAAAGGTACAAAAACCGAATCTACAACCACGCAGCCATTGGTATGCGTAATGGTAACCGTATTCCAACCCTCAAACGCAGACAAATTCGTTTTACCACTTACGCCGTTATCCCATAAAAATTGGCAAGTACTAAACATACATGGGCAACCAGAGCTGTTGACCACTGCCTGACCATTGCTGCCACCTGGGCAAGTTGGCGGCACTACCCCTCCAAAAGTAATAACAAAAGGATCGACTAAAGTAGTGGTGTAGATTTCATAGCAACCGGTCTGGTCGGTCACTTGCAAGGTGTAGGTACCGGCAGGTACATTCTGAAGCTGTGGTGCTGTACTGCCATTCGACCATAAATAAGTATAAGGTGCCGTACCTAAATTCGCAATAGGTATAATGGCTCCAGAAGAACTGCCGTTGCACCAAGGTTGCGTGACAGCTACATTAGACAAAATACTTCCGGGACCACAATTCGTGGTAAGGTTGTAATACACACCATTGTTTTGGGTACTGAGGTAGGAAGCCCATGCCAAACCTGCATTTGGAAAAACAGAACTGAGCTCCACCCTATTCAAATATACGCCCTTCCATCCCATTGGGTTAAGGCTGTCTTTCTTCACGACATACACCAAATCGAGCAGGTTGTCGTTATCCAAATTGGTAAAAAGCGGTGTTGATCCGATATTGACGCCCGTTTGTTGGCCCACTAATGGCTGAATGGTTTGCGCAACAAAATCAAAGACTTCCAAACGGTGTTTCCAGACACCACTTTGCATGTAATTTACGGAAAGAATCGCTTCGTCGCGGCCGTCGTTATTGAGATCGATAGCATTACCCGAGGCAAACTGCAGCAAACCAATACTGTCTTTGAGCACTTCTTGACCTGTTTGGCCATCGAGTAACACCTGGTAATAATCGGTATAGGAAGAGCTGGTACCTTTTGCCAAAGACAAGAAGATATCTGGCACAGCATTACCCGTAAAATTGCCAATAACAGGTTCGGCACTTGACTCAGTATTGGGTAAGTCGTAACTCCAATAAGTGCTCCAATTGGCCGCTTTGATTTTTGAAACCTTACCGCCATAAGACTGAATGATGATGTCGTATTGTCCTGAAGCATTTTTGATCAAAGAAGCTGGCGCTACAAAACCTAGTTGTGGGTCAGTCATGAGGGCGATAGAAGGTGCAAGCGTATTATTGAGCAATGCACTAAGTGGGCAAGCCCAAAAACTGCCGCCGAGTGTTTCACCGCCCGTACCGTATAAAACCCATTGGGTGCCGTTACCTTGTACATCGGCAACTAAAGCAGAACAATACGTTTCTGCGCTGTCTGGCACAACGGCTTTGGCCAACAACTGGCCATTCATGCTATTGACGACCATCAGGTGTCCTGGCGGGCGCGTGGTATCCCATACCGGAGCGGCGTGGTCTCCACCATTAGCAACCAAAATATCTTGGACGCCGTCGCCACTGACATCTGCAATAAATTGCGGATTGTAAAAATTATACAAACCGCTGTCTGCAGGATTCACATTGTATGGAAAATAATCCCAAATAAGCTGACCATTTGCCCCGTTGATTGCCAGCAATTGCGCCTGCCGGCCGACCATAAATACATCCTGAATACCGTCGTTGGTGATGTCTTTAAAAATGGCACTTCCAAATACCTCGTTGCGCGCAGGTCGTTTCCACAACAAGGCGCCGTTAGCACCGTTGTAGGCCATGATGCCATTATTGCTGTAAACACCATCTGTGCCTCCGCCAAAAACCACATCCTTGATGCCATCATTGTTCAGATCACACGCACGAGGCGATGACAACGTCGGGATTGAATCGGTAAAAGACTGCCAGTTTTGAGCAAATGATAAACGCAAAGCAAAAATGGCAATGACAACGAGTAAATTTTTAATCATAGTCTGAAATTTGAACAGTGTAAATTTAGGCAATTATCAGCTGAAAGCATTAAATTTGCAAACGCACCGTTTTCGTGCACAATGGCTCCGTGGCGCAACTGTATAGCGCACTGGATTTCGGCTCCAGCGGTTGGGGGTTAGAATCCCTCCGGGGTCACAAAAAGAAACCCTGATGTTCACGTCAGGGTTTTTTGTTTTTAATTTATTTTCTGACGTTGTCATAATCTCTGCGTAGCTTTGCAGCAAATTAGTGCCCATGACCTTCCGTGACTTGAATTTGAAAAAACCATTATGGACTGCTTTAGATGAGCTTGGTTACCAAACGCCAACAACCATCCAAGCTGCAGGTTTCAATGTCATGATGTCTGGCAAGGATACCATTGGAATTGCCCA
>JBJTNX010000137.1:0-5214 GCA_046074325.1 Sphingomonadales bacterium | reverse complement strand
TCAAGGAAAAAAATACGAGGCCAAAAAGGGGGATTTATGCTATTTTTTTTTGAGTTGTTCTTTTACAAATAACTCTATAGCAGCAACCATGGATGGTGCTTTCGGGTGCGGCGCATGCACGTCAAGACGCAAATTGTTCTTCAAAACAGCATTGGCCGTTGTAGGGCCAAATGCAGCTATTGCCGTATTGTTTTGCTTGAAGTCAGGGAAATTTTTAAATAGTGACTCTATTCCGCCTGGACTGAAAAAGACGAGCATGTCATAATAGACATCTTCTAAATCGGATAGATCAGCAGCTACTGTTCGGTAAAGCACTGCTTTGGAGAAAGGAATATTGTATTTTTCTAAGGTCAGTGGAATGTTATCGCGAAGGATGTCTGTGCAAGGCAACAAAAATTTCTCGCCTTTTTGCTTTTTCATGAGTTCCGCTAACTCATCTATCGTCTGTTTACCAAAAAATATTTTGCGTTTGCGATAGGTGACATATTTCTGCAAATACAACGCTACCGCCTCGGTGATACAAAAATATTTCATGGTGTCTGGCACCTCAAAACGCATGGCTTCAGCCATTCTGAAAAAATGATCCACAGCTACCTTAGAAGTGAGGATAACTGCTGTGTGAATTGAAATATCAATTTTCTGGGTTCGAAACTCTTTCGGGTCGACACCTTCGACTTTGATAAAAGGTCGGAAGTCAATTTTGATCTTATATTTGTCAGCTAAATCGAAATAAGGAGATTTGTCTCCTTCTGGTTTCGGCTGAGAAACTAAAATGGTCTTAATAGCCAAAGTTGTCGTTTTAATTAGTTGTATTCACCGGAAAACCAATGCCATACAAAAAGTACAGGGACGATTTCCAGAGCGCAAAGGTACAAAATTAAATAATACCATTCCAAATTTGCTTGACGACAGGCGCGCCAAGCCTTTACCAGTCGCCATAAATAGGCTGCAAAAATGACAACCAAAAAGATGCTACGCAATGCAAAATGAGCCTCTCCGTTAATAAGCCACATAAAAGTTAGGCTTAAATAAACAAGCCCAGTAAAAGCCCAAATTTGTTTGTTAATGTCTGCTAATTGGGTGGCTAACTTCCATTGATCCGTAATTAAAAGGGCTATTCTAAAATTGAGCATTTGAAAAAGGATGTAAATGACCACAAGAACCAAAGCAAGTAGAGCGGCCTGTTCTTTAGGATAATAAGAGCGCATAAACAAATAAACACTTAGGCTAAATGCAATGAAAAAATTGGTGAGCAGCAAAGTTTGTGTTTCGGGTCTTATTTTATCGTCATCAAAACCAAAAGATTCTGTTCGACTCATCTTCCAAAAACGTTTCCATGATAAGGCAATTGCGTCTGGAGTGCCAATCCTGGCATAGGCAACAAATGTCAAGGAGAGCAAAGAAATGAACAGCAAATAGCTATTCATTTGAGAGGCCCTTTCTACAAGTTCAAATGTTGGCATAGATAAAAACAATTGTACAAAAATAATTCAATTTTGCATGCTGCAGCTGCACAGATTATTACGTACTTTTGTCACACAAAAATTCCATCATGAAAACAGACTTATATCAACAACCCGACTACTACAACATGGACGACCTGCTCTCAGAAGAGCATAAGCTTGTGCGTGATGCAGCAAGAGCTTGGGTTAAAAAAGAAGTCTCACCAATTATTGATGAGCACTATGAGAAAGCTACATTTCCAATGCATATCCTTAGTGGCCTCGGAGAAATTGGCGCTTTTGGTCCCTACATTCCAGCTGAATACGGAGGGCCTGGCTTAGACCAAATTTCATATGGCCTTATTATGCAAGAACTCGAGCGCTGTGATTCAGGTCTTCGATCTACCGCATCTGTTCAGTCTTCTTTGGTCATGTATCCTATCTGGAAATACGGCTCCGAAGAACAAAAACAAAAATTCTTACCCAAACTAGCCACCGGCGAAATGATGGGTTGTTTCGGACTAACAGAACCAGATTATGGCTCCAACCCAGGCGGAATGATTACCAATTTCAAAGACGCAGGTGACCATGTTATCCTGAACGGCGCTAAAATGTGGATCTCAAATGCACCATTTGCTGCTATCGCAGTCGTATGGGCCAAAGACGAGTCTGGTCGTATTCACGGACTTATTGTGGAGCGCGGTATGGAAGGTTTTTCGACCCCTGAAATGCACGGTAAATTATCTTTGCGCGCATCGGCCACCGGTGAACTCATTTTTGACAACGTCAAGGTGCCAAAATCAAATATCTTACCGGGTAGGTCTGGTTTAGGTGCGCCTCTCAGCTGCCTTGACTCTGCGCGTTTTGGCATCGCTTGGGGAGCACTAGGTGCTGCCATGGACTGCTATGACCAAGCACTTCGCTACTCAAAAGAGCGCACACAGTTTAATGTGCCAATTGGCGCATTCCAATTGATTCAGAAAAAGTTAGCTGAAATGATTACCGAAATCACGAAAGCTCAATTGCTCACTTTGCGCTTAGGTCAATTGCGCAACGAAGGCCGTGCAACTTCAGCACAAATTTCAATGGCTAAACGCAACAACGTTGAAATCGCATTGAACATTGCCCGCGAAGCACGTCAAATTCACGGAGGCATGGGTATTACTAGCGAATACTCCATGATGCGCCATATGGCAAATTTAGAATCAGTAGTGACTTATGAAGGCACGCATGATATCCACTTACTCATTACCGGTATGGATGTCACAGGAATCCCTGCTTTCACAAGAGAAATGCCGAATTTATAAGATTTTTTATATATCCTCACTTTCCGAAAGCGCATCTCCTCTTATGAGGCGGATGCGCTTTCTGGCTTCTGCACCAAACAGACTCGCCTTGTACTCAAGTAAAATACGCTTGTACAAAGCTTCTGCATTTGTTGGATTCTTTAAAATTTGCTCATTGATTTCAGCAAGCCTAAAAAGTGCGTCGTCGGCTAATATATCAGTCGCATGAAGTTTAACGAGGTCTTCGTAATAACCTATTGCTTGCGTCCATGCACCTTGCTGTTCCATGACTTGACCTTTTCTAAATAAGATGTCATCTGCCAAAGAGTGATACGGGTAGGCGGTTTGAATGCTGTCAAAAAGCACAAACGCTGAATCATATTTATGTTGAGCTATCATACGGTCAGCTGTCGCAAACCAACTCATTACCTGAAAGTTACTATCTAAACCATAATTATCCGTAATAAATACGGAAAGCTGAATGGCATCATTGGAAATAAAACGTGAAGTGCCTTCTTTTAAGACATCCAGTTGCGCCTGTGCAAATTCAAATTCGCCATCATAATAAAATATTTTAGCGTTTTTAAACTTTGCTTCAGCGCCAATTGTTTCAAATTTAAAATCGTTATCGATTTGCATGTATAATAAAGAAGCCTCCCAAATATCGCCGTCAAGCACTTGAATATCTGCAATCAGCATTTTCACTTGCGCGCGTTGCATATCAGTTAACCCAGGCATTCGCACTAAATCTTGCAACTCTTCAAGCGCAATTTGGCTTTGACTAGCGTAAAAAGCACGAATTTCTGCAAGTTGTAAGGTCAATTGGTAAGTAACGCGACTTTTTCCTAAACGGACCAATGCTGCCTCGAAGTCTGCAATACATTGATTGATTTCATTTTGATTAAACTTTCTAAATTGCGTGACCTGAATAAATCTACCGTTCAATAAGGCCAATTGGGCCTCATAAAAGTTCGGTTTCTCTTGGCCCAAATCAATCACGTATTGAAAGCAACGATTTGCTTGTTCGAATTCCGCATTTTCAATGCAAATTTGACCGAGTTCCATGACTTCCCGGCCATCGCCTTTCATGCGTTTATCAAGTGCGATTACTTGTGTAGCGGCGCCATTAAAGTCGCGGATCTGGACAAACAACCATATCAAAATCTGATTATACACTAAAGGTGCATTGGCTTGTTGAACGCGGCTCAACATGACTTCCTTAGCCAGTATAAAATCTGGACTCGAAGATTGGGTGAGGTCCAATCTAGCCCCAATTGCTTGTTGAATAGGTTCCAAAACTGTTGGCTGCTGAACAAGATAATCTAAATAAGCGGCAAGCATTGCTCGTTTATCGCCTACAAGAGAATAATAATCAGCATATTGAAAATTGAAAGGATAAGAGGGACTGAGCTTTTGACCAGCATCTAGGGCGCGCTTCGCCTGAGGTAATTTAGCTTTAGCGACAAACGCTTGATAAACCGCAATGGCCTGGCCCGGATTATTGGGTTGAAGTTCTTCAATGACTTCGTCGTAAATCCTGGTGGCCTTAGCGAGTTCGTTTTGATCCTCATAAAATGCAGCGCCAATCAGACGGACTTCATAGTCTTGCTTATTGAGTGCTATTTGCTTTCGCAATACTTTTTCTGCGGTTTTGTAATCTTTTTGGGCTATCAGACATTCAAAATATGGTAGAAAAATGGGTTTGCTTTGGTCCTGAGCATATACTTTTTCAAAATAACCCAACGCTTTGTCTAGCTCTGCATTATTGTAATAATATTGTGCGAGCTGCAAATCAGTAGAACTTTGCGCTGCCGCTGAAAAAGTGAATAAACAAGAAAATAAGAAAATGAAAATTCTTGCAGCAAACATTATTTTCTTCGTTTTTGAAGGAGCGTGTAGGAAAATGCTTCGATCGGTGGATAAAGACGATCGTAATCAGCTATCAGTTTGGCGCGCGCGTTCATAAAATCGGTGGTCAGTGCGCTTAATTGCTTTACTTTTTGTTTTTCGAATCGTATGTACTCGTTGTAACGCTGACGCTCTCCGCGTCCCTCTTCGATATCACGACTTAGATTCTTGAGCACTGCCATCTCTTCTTTAATGCCATTTTTTGCTTTTAAATACTGTTTCATTAAGGGGTTAATGCTTTTTCTCATAAGCTTGAACTCCTCGAGTTGCCGCGCTAATTCCATATTGATTGTGTCGAGATGTAAATTTTGTTTGATGCGCAATTCCGCTTGCATGGCATCATTTTTTAATGTCGCAACATCCTTTATTACATGCCTTTCTAATTGCTGGCTGAGCCGTTCGAGTTGCTGTTGTTGTTTATCAACTTGACTAAGTAATTGGTCTCGGTTGAAATCTGCACACGAAAAAAAACCAAAGACAATCAGTGCAAAAAATAGAAATGTTTTCATGTTATTCAAGCTAGATAGGTATGGATACCTGCTGTTAAAATTAACGCTAATATAAAACCGGTATATACC
>JBJTNX010000136.1:0-18644 GCA_046074325.1 Sphingomonadales bacterium | reverse complement strand
GTACAACAAAAAAGCCGGCTAAAAGCCGGCTTTTTTGTTGTTACAAGAATTGTAACGAATTAGTGTTTCTCACCTGAGCAAGACTTTTGAGTCGTGCTTGAAGAAGAACAAGATTTTTGCTGGCCATTAGCCGAGCAGCAGCTTGAACTTTTCTTTTTCTTTTTGCGCTTGTCGTCATCTTTTTTAACGATTTGCGTTCCGTTTACAGCTGCGTAAGCTGTGCTTGCCATAGAACCAACAAAAGTGGTAAGGGCAATTGCTACAAATACTTTTTTCATGGCGTTTTTTTTTATAAAGTTACAAATTAATTTAAAGTGCCAAGCTTTGTGAGTTTAGCTTGTACTTTTTGTCCCAGTTGTACATCAATTTTCGTGCCTAAAGGCAAAAATAAGTCAACTCTAGATCCAAATTTGATAAACCCAAATTCTCCACCTTGAGTAGCTTTATCTCCGGTTTGTGCGTAATAGCAAATGCGTCTTGCCAATGCACCGGCAATTTGTCGGAATAAAATTTCGTTTCCATTTTGGTGCCTGACCACACAAGTGCTGCGTTCGTTGTCGGTACTGCTTTTGGGATGCCATGCTACTAGAAAAAGGCCAGGATGGTATTTCGTGTAGGTTACCTCACCGCTAATTGGGTAGTAATTGGCATGCACATTCAGTGGCGACATAAAAATGGAAACCTGTAAGCGTTTGTCTTTGAAGTATTCTGTTTCTTCTACTTCTTCGATCACCACCACTTTGCCGTCCGCAGGACACATAATGTCTTGCGATGTTCCAACACAATTGCGATTTGGAATGCGAAAAAATTGTATAATGAGGTAAAGCAATACGATCAAACCAAGCTCTAGAAAAAGAAAGAGCCAATATATTGTTGGTGCCAGCAAATTATAATTCAAGGCTGTCAAGCCAAGAAAAAGTGAAATGCTCCCGAGCATAATGGAGCGGCCTTCGCGGTGAAAAGTCATCATTTCCAGTAAAGATAAATTATAGACCAACAATAAAAAATGGAATCGTGAAAAGAGCAGCATCAAAACGGTCCAAAACGCCGCCGTGACCAGGTAGAATTTTTCCGCTGTCCTTGATTTGCAAACTTCTTTTGAACAAAGACTCAAGCAAATCTCCAAAGATGGCTCCTGGTGCAATAATAAGTGCGGAAATCATCCAGAACAAAACCTCTCCTTTGTTGATGTAAGTGCCGATGATAAATCCCAACAAAAGTGTAAATAGGATGCCCCCGATAGTGCCCTCCCATGTTTTTTTTGGTGAAATGCGCTCAAAAAGTTTTCGCTTTCCAAACAAACGACCAGAGAAATAGGCAAAAGAGTCGTTGGTCCAGATGAGAAGAAACATGCCTAGGACTTTAGGGAGAGGCGAGGTATCTCTTACATGAAGGTCTATACTGAGGTAAAAAGGACCTACCACGTAAATGATTCCGAAAACCAAAACGGATATATTCAATAAAGGATGTTGGTGTTTAGCCCAAAGCTCATTGAGAATAAGCGTGAAAAAAAGAGGAAAAATAAGACTCAATGAAATAACCGAGAACCACTCAAAACTAATTCCGACCAGAAGTATGTAAATGAAAATCCCAATGAAAATACCGATTTCACTAGAGACTTCTACTACGTTGTGCTGTTTAAAGAAATGATAGAATTCCCATAAACCGACCACCATGAAGAATGAAAATACAAATGCAAACGCATAGGGATTCCAGAGCATAGAGCCGATGACAAGGGTGCCAAAAACGGCACCTGTGATCATTCGTTGCCCTAGATTCCCGATCATTCGCTAGCTGTTGGTTCGTTGTCCTCTTGCACAGTTTGGTTTGGCGTATTGTCGCTTTCAGTGAAATCAGCATCTTGTACGGTTTCTTCTTCAGTTGCAACAATAGCGTCTTGAACAGGCATTACTTTTTCCTCTTCGATTGGATCCCAAGGGCGTTTGCCGAAAATGGCTTCAAGGTCTTCTTTAAAGATCACCTCAGAGGTCAGTAGACGCTCGGCAAGTTGTGCGAGTTTGTCTTGGTTTTCAGCAAGCAATTGCAATGCTCTTTGGTACTGTCCTTCGATGAGTTTACTCACCTCTTCGTCAATTACTTTGGCGGTATCTTCAGAATAAGGCTTGGTAAAGGCATCTCGACCTTGAGAGTCATAGAAAGATATATTTCCAACGCGTTCGTTCAGACCGTAGATAGATGTCATGGCGTAAGCCTGTTTGGTAACACGCTCTAGATCAGATAATGCACCTGTAGAAATGCGGCCAAAAGTAAGCTGCTCAGCAGCGCGACCACCTAAAGTTGCACACATGTCATCGAGTAATTGCTCTGTGGTGGTAATACTGCGCTCCTCTGGTAAATACCACGCTGCACCTAACGATTGTCCACGTGGAACAATGGTTACTTTTACTAATGGATTTGCGTATTGTAGCAACCAAGAAACAGCTGCATGACCCGCTTCGTGGAAAGCAATTGTTTTTTTCTCTTCTGGTGTGATGATTTTATTTTTCTTTTCAAGGCCACCGATAATGCGGTCAACGGCATCGAGAAAATCTTGTTTTTCTACTTGCGTTTTGTTGTGACGTGCGGCAATCAATGCAGCCTCGTTGCACAAATTGGCGATATCGGCGCCAGAGAATCCAGGTGTTTGTTTGGCAAGGAAGTCGACGTCGATTTCGGTGGATAATTTGAGCGGTTTGAGGTGTACACCGAAAATAGCGGTACGTTCATTGAGGTCCGGCATGTCGACATAGATTTGGCGGTCAAAACGACCTGCACGCATGAGGGCGCTGTCAAGGACATCGGCACGATTGGTTGCTGCTAAAATGATGACACCCGAATTGGTGCCAAAACCATCCATCTCAGTAAGCAGCTGATTGAGTGTGTTTTCACGCTCGTCGTTGGTGTTAAATCCGTTGTTTTTTCCTCTTGCTCTACCAATGGCATCGATTTCGTCAATGAAAATAATGGCAGGTGCTTTTTCTTTGGCTTGTCGGAAGAGGTCGCGTACTCTGGATGCACCAACGCCAACAAACATCTCGACGAAGTCAGAGCCCGAAAGAGAGAAGAAAGGTACTTTAGCTTCACCGGCAACCGCTTTGGCAAGAAGGGTTTTACCCGTTCCTGGAGGGCCGACAAGTAGCGCGCCTTTCGGGATTTTGGCGCCTAGTTCGGTATATTTTTTGGGGTTTTTAAGAAATTCTACAATTTCGACGATTTCTTCTTTGGCGCCTTCGAGGCCGGCAACGTCCTTGAATGTAACGTTCGTGCTTTTGCCTTTTTCATAGACTTGCGCTCTGGATTTTCCAATATTGAAAATTTGGCCGCCACCGCCGCCACCGCCGCCGCCGCCAGACATGCGGCGCATAACGAACATCCAAATTAAAACGATGATACCAAATGGAAGCAGGTAGCCTAATATTTGGGCAATCCAATTGGTTTCAATGACGTTTTCGTAATCGTGGTAGCCGCGCTCGTCGAGTGCTTTCTCAAAATTGGCGTGGTTACCGATGTTTTCTAATTCAAAAACCATTTGACTCGGACGTGCATTTTTGTTGGCCAAAAGCTTGCGCATTTTAGGGAAGTCGAGGTCCTTGCGGCTATTGATGTATTTTTCAGCACTTTTTTTGAGCTGAAAACGAGCAGCGCTTTGGTTAACGATTTTGAGGTGTTTCACTCCTTTGGCTTCTACGAGATCAAGTAAGGTTTCTTTGTACTTCAGGACCGCTGTGCTTTCACTGTTGACATACAGGTGTGTACTGACCAATACGACGACGAACGCGACGTATATCCAATAAACGGAAAGCGGATTTTTTCTTTTTTCTTCTGACATTTGGGTGGAGATTAAAGGTTGGGGAGATCAGTTCTTTTGGCATCGGCCCAGAGGTCTTCGATGTCGTAGAACGAGCGTGCGTCTTTGTAGAAAATATGACAAACCACATCAATGTAATCTAGAAGTATCCATTCCGAGTTGGATTTACCTTCGGTATGCCAAGGTTTTTCTTTGAGTTCTTTTCGGGTATTGCGTTGAATGGCATTGGCAATACCATCAACTTGCGTGCTCGACTCACCGCTGCAAATCACAAAGAAATCGCAGACAGCGCTATCGAGTTGACGTAAATCTAAGATGGTGATATCTTGTGCTTTGTTATTTTGCATCCCCTCGACAATTGCATCAACAAGCAATTCTGAAGGGTCTAATTTTTTCTTTTTTGCCATTCTATTGTTTCTATTACAAAACTAACTGATAAATTTGAATCCTTTTGATTTTCTCAATGACCAAATTTGGTTCTGTACTTATTCAGTTAGCATCGGTCGATTCTACTAACAATTATACTGCCAATCTTATAGAACAAGGCAGTTGCCAAGATGGTTCGGTAATTATGGCAGATTATCAAACCAACGGACGCGGGCAGCGCGGCAATTCATGGCAGTCTGTCAGTTCAACTAACTTATTATTTACCCTCGCATTTCAGCCAAAGTTTGCTTTGGAAGAGCAAATTCGCTGTTCCTGGTATGTAGCTCTGATATGGCAGCAGTGTTTGCGCCGTTTTGGAATTGCGGCCCAAATAAAGTGGCCCAACGATCTCTTTGTGAATGGCCAAAAGATTGGAGGTATCCTGATCGAACAGCAATTAAAGGGTCAACACATCGATTGGTGTATTGTTGGCTGCGGTATTAATGTCATCGAAGCACCTGTTCATTTAAACGCTACTTCTATTTTCAACGAGCTCGGTCAAAAATTTAAACCACTTACGGTATTAGTCGAGTTTCTCGACCTTCTCAATGGTCAGCAGGCGCTTCTCAACGGAGACTTCGCTGTGTTAAAAGCGAAATATGAGGCAGAACTCTATATGAAAGGTGTTGAAAGAAGTTTTATGCGAGCAGACGGAACATTTTTCAAAGGGAAAATAGTGGGGGTGGCAGCTAATGGGATGCTTCAAATAGAAACGGAGAAAGAAATTCAAAATTTTGACAATCAGCAAATTAAGTTTGCTTAATGTGCTTTTAAAGCTTCGGCAAGATTCGTTGCCATTTGGGCTATTAATTTTTGGAGTGGCTTTTCTACGAGCATTTTCATCATCATGTTCAAATCTGCCGAAATTTCGATATGACCGCTGGTTGCATTTTGTGTTTCTTGCAATCTGACAAATAGATCAAATGCAAAAGGATTGCTTGCCACGCCTGTAAAATGCAATTCGTTGTCTTGTGTGTGTTGGATTTCAAGTCCGAGCTGAATTTGACCTGCCGCTTTGAATGAAAAACCAGTCGGTGTAAATTGAAAGTCGGTGATTTGCTCAGGAGGCAGAATATATTGGTAATGCTGAGTTTGGGCCAAGTAATTGCGCACCTTTGATAGCGGTGCCTGCAATACAAACTCTTGACTTTTTAGCGTTACCATTGCTCGTTTATTGCATCCAGGTGCTTGGATTGTTGCGCCACGCTTTTAAAGTTGCTTCGTCGGTTTCGCTGACGTAATTTGTTTTGGTCGCTACTTCAATTAAGGTTCCGTAATCGGTTAGGCAAACATGAGGGCAATTGGCTTCGGTAAAATGCTGTTCGGCAAGCGCAAAACCATAGGTAAAAGTGGCAATCAGACCCTTCACTTCTAAACCGCCTGCGCGCAGTGCCTCTACGGCTTTTAAGCTGCTGCCTCCTGTTGAGATGAGGTCTTCAATAACAACAACGCGTTGCCCTTCTTGGTATGCGCCTTCAATCAGGTTTTCCATACCGTGTCCTTTTGCTGCACTGCGCACATAAATGAATGGCAAACCAAGTTCTTGTGCCACTAAAGCGCCCTGTGCAATTCCTCCTGTGGCCACACCTGCTATGACATCGGGCTTTCCAAAGTTGTCGAGAATTGTTTGGGCGTAACCTTGGCGGATGTGCGTACGAACTTCAGGAAAACTCAGCGTGATGCGGTTGTCACAATATATTGGTGATTTCCAGCCCGAGGCCCAGGTAAAGGGCTTGTCTGGTTGTAGACGTACTGCTTTTGTTTTGAGTAGCAATTCTGCTACCTTTAGGCTCAAATCTTTATTGACATTCATGGCGCAAAAATACAAAGTTTTCATCGAATCGAACTATATCGTTTTTACCGATATAGATCTCGGTTTGCCTAATTGGCCGCATCAAGCCCCAATCGTTTTCGAAGATTTGGTCCATTTATTTGGAAATAGCAGTGGGTTTCAAATTATTTCCTTGACGCCATTAATTTCGATGAATTCTTTTTTTGCCGCGTTTAAATCGATTCGAACAGCAGGTGCTTTGGTCGAAGATAAACAGACACGTTCTTTTCTTTGGATGACGCGTTTGGGTTTTTTGGATTTGCCAAAAGGAAAGATTGAAAAAGGCGAAGACCCACTAAGTGCTGCTATCCGAGAGATAAAAGAGGAAACAGGTCTTTGTGGTCATTTTGAACCCGTCAAACCGCTCCACAATACATATCACGTCTACAAATTCAAAGAGCGCTCTATTTTCAAAGAAAATCATTGGTTTCATTTGCATTACAGTGGTTCTATGTTGGTTCAGCCTCAAACAGAGGAGGGGATAAGTGCTGTTTTTTGGCTTGACGAAGCACAATGGAAACAACGACTTCAAGAAACATATCCAGGCCTTCGAGAAATGTTAACGGCATGTTTCTAAGAGGTGGACTTGCTAAAAATGTGTTAATTTTACCTTTAAGCCAACGGATATACTTATCATTGCTACTCAAATACATTATTAAAGACAAACAAATGAAATACTTACACTTCTCATTATTCTTCTTTTTGACTCAATTTTTATTTGCGCAAGCGCCAGATGCCTCCAAGAAGGCAACGCAGCCAGCCTTGCGTTTTACAGTCCTTGAAATTGAGCGCCAAAACATACCATATGGTTCAGAAGACCTTTTTGTTTTTGAATTCAAGAATACTTCAAAGAAGCCAGCCGTCATTTCAAATGTGCAAACCAGTTGTGGATGCACAGCTGCAGAAAAGCCTGAAACGCCAATTCGCAAAGGTAAAAAAGGGGTAATTAAAGTGCACTACGACACCAAGCGCGTGGGTGCATTTACCAAAACGATAACAGTCTTCTCTAACGTTGGTGACCCCATCGTTTTAACCATCAAAGGCACTGTTCTCTCGCCATCAGATTCTCCGGTAACCAACTAGTGCGCAGCTGCTGTGCGCGCATAGATATTTGCTATCTTTGCCACTTTAAGACGAAGTCATGGAGATTGCAAAGACATACGAGCCTCAACACGCACAAGAAAAATGGTACCAATATTGGTTAGAAAAAGGATATTTTCATTCAACCCCTGACCACCGCGAGTCCTACACCATTGTAATTCCGCCGCCAAACGTAACCGGCGTTTTACACATGGGTCATATGCTCAATAATACCATTCAAGATGTATTGGTGCGTCGAGCGCGTATGCTTGGTAAAAACGCATGTTGGGTTCCAGGCACCGATCACGCTTCGATAGCGACCGAAGCAAAGGTTGTTCAAAAACTGAAAGCTGAGGGTATTTCCAAATCCGATCTGACCCGTGAAGAATTCCTTGCCCATGCTTTTGAATGGAAAGAGAAACACGGTGGTATTATTCTTGAACAACTCAAACGCTTGGGCGCTTCTTGTGACTGGGAACGCACTCATTTTACAATGGACCCTGAATACTCAGCGTCTGTCATTTCTGTTTTCATCGATTTATTTCAAAAAGGTAAAATTTACCGCGGTATCCGCATGGTCAATTGGGACCCAGAAGCCCTTACTGCACTTTCTGATGAAGAGGTCAATTACAAAGAAGTCAATTCGAAACTTTTTTACGTGCGTTATCAAGTGGTTGGTGCTTCAGATCAGTGGCTCACCATTGCCACAACGCGCCCCGAGACCATTCTCGGAGATACCGCCATTTGTGTGCATCCAGAAGACGAACGCTACCAACAACTGGTGGGCAAATCCGTGATTGTGCCCTTGATCAACCGTGAGATTCCAATTATTGCCGACCCCTATGTAGATCCTGCTTTTGGAACGGGCTGCCTCAAGGTAACACCAGCCCATGACCCCAACGACTACGAACTCGGCCAAAAACACAACCTCCCTAGTATTGATTTATTCAATGACAACGGCACGCTCAACGCCAATGGTGCCCATTACGCAGGTCAAGATCGCTTTGAGGTGCGTAAATCCATTGAAAAAGAACTCCACGACAAAGGCTTTTTGGTTAAGACCGAGGACATCATTAACAAGGTTGGATTCTCTGAGCGTACCAACGCCGTCATAGAGCCAAAGCTGTCATTGCAGTGGTTTGTTTCTATGAAAGAACTTGCGGCTCCAGCGCTTGAAAACGTCATGAATGGCAACATTCAATTTCATCCAGACAAATTTAAAAACACCTATCGCCACTGGATGGAAAACGTCAAAGATTGGTGTATTTCTCGACAGCTCTGGTGGGGGCATCGCATCCCTGCTTGGTACTACAGTGACCGCCCATCGGATTTTGTAGTTGCCAAAACACAAGAAGAAGCGCTTGAATTAGCAAGTCAAAAGGCTGGCCGTATAATTGATGCGTCCGAATTGCGCCAAGATGAAGACGTCCTCGACACCTGGTTTTCAAGTTGGTTATGGCCAATCTCTGTATTCAATGGCCTTACTCAGCCAAATAACCCAGAAATACAATACTACTATCCAACCAACGACCTCGTCACTGCGCCTGAAATCATGTTTTTTTGGGTCGCACGAATGGCTATTGCGGGCTATGAATATTTGGGGCAGCAGCCTTTTAAAAACGTATATTACACCGGTATTGTCCGGGATAAATTAGGGCGTAAAATGTCCAAATCTTTGGGTAATTCCCCTGACCCAATAGAACTCATTAACCAATATGGTGCCGATGGCGTTCGCGTTGGAATTCTCATTTCCTCTCCGGCAGGTAATGACCTTCCATTTGACAGTGCGCAATGTGAACAAGGTCGAAACTTTACCAATAAAATTTGGAATGCTTACCGTTTGGTTTGCTCATGGGAAGTCAGAGACTTTGAACAACCGCTATCTAGCCAGGTAGCCGTCTCATGGTTCGAAAACCGCTTTGCACAAGTGCTTTCAGAAATCAACGACAACTTTGACAAGTTCCGTATTTCTGATGCACTGATGTCTACTTACAAACTCGTTTGGGACGATTTCTGTTCTTGGTATCTCGAAATGATCAAGCCGGGTTATCAGCAGCCAATCGATCGCCAAACCATCGAGCAAACGCTTGATTTCTTTGAGCAAATTCTCAAAATCATGCATCCGTTCACCCCATTTGTTGCCGAGGAGCTCTATCATGCGCTTCGCGAACGCGAAGCCGGCGACGACATCGTTATTGCCCAATGGCCAACAGCCAAGGCGCCAGATCTTGCGCCGTTAGCATCATTTGCTTTCAATGAAAAAGTGATTACACAAATACGCAATATCCGCAAACAAAATAATATTGCGAACAAAGTACAACTTGAACTCTACATCAAAGCACCTGCGCAAAAAGCCAACGCTTCGGATAGCATTTTGATCAAAATGGGGAACCTATCGACTTTGCAATACGTTGATCAAAAAGTGGCACAAGCAAACAGTTTTATTGTAGACGGCATCGAGTTTTTCGTGCCTTTTGGTGACCAAATTGATGTCGAGGCCGAAAAGAAAAAAATAGAAGAAGAGCTCAACTATACCAAAGGTTTCTTGAAAAGCGTTTACGGTAAACTCCACAACGAGAAATTCATGGCCGGAGCGCCAGATGCCGTTGTGGCCAATGAACGCAAAAAAGAAGCGGATGCGCTTGCAAAAATTGCTATCCTCGAAGAAAAATTAGCGAGTTTATAGTTGCGTTACGGTATCAAATGAACCTGAAATCGACCCGTCGGTTTCGTTGTTTGCCTTCAGTTGTTTGGGTGCGGTCCACGGGTTCTTTTTCTCCTTTGTAACTAATAACAACGCGGTCTTTTGCCAAGCCATTTTGGATAAAAAATTGTAAAAGTGCTTCGCTTCTTCTCTTGGATAAAGCCAAATTGTATCCATCCGATCCATCCGCATCGGTGTGCCCAGTAATTTCAATTCTTAAATCCGAATGGCTCTTAACCATCCTAATCAGCTCTTTGAGATAAGCTTCATATTCACTGCGAATTACCGCTTGATCGTAATCGAAATAAATGGGCTGAAAGGTAAAACTGAGGAGCTCTTGTTTTCTAATCTGCGGTGCTGAAATTCCATCTTTTAATTCTTGACGAAAACGAAGCAACCAATCTTTTGGTAGATAGGCGCTTCTCTCGGTACTGATGCTTCCTTCGCTTTTGTAAGCGATAAAATGATAGTTATTGTTGTCTGTGGTGCCTTCTAAATAGCCATTTAGCGGGTTAAACTTAAGTTGATAGGTGTAGGGCGAGAGCATAAATTCTGGTAAATAATACCACAGGGCTTTTAATGTTACGAGCTGCATCTCGTTATTGGCAAATTTGCCGACAACGGGATATACACTTGCTCCTTCTTTGTTTTCGATACGTATTTTCCCATCTATTAGGCCATTTGTGACGTACAAATCAAGGTAAACAGGAATCATCATTGATTCATCGCTCGGAGAAAAGAGCATGCCTTGCCAAAAGCCAGTCATTTTTTGTGACCAAGCCGTACAAGAAAAAATTAAGAATAGGCAAATAATCAAACGCATCCCTATCTTATTCGTAATTTTGAAAAAATGGTTCCAATCCGAACCATCTTCAGTTGCAATTGTTTTAAAGATAAAGCATTTATGAAAACCATTTTATTCACATTAAGTATCATTCTCATGAGCGTTTTGCCCGCAGACTCAACGAGTATTCACCAATTTAAGGTCAAGGATATCAACGGCCAAACATTTGATTTTTCTTCCCTTAAAGGCAAGAAAATCATGGTGGTCAATACGGCCTCAAAATGTGGACTTACGCCGCAATACGAACAACTCGAAGAGGTCTACACCAAATACAAGGCCAAAAATTTTGTTATTGTAGGCTTTCCTGCCAATGACTTTATGTCGCAAGAGCCGGGTTCAGATAAAGAAATAGCACAATTTTGCCAGATAAACTACGGTGTAAGTTTTCCGATGATGTCAAAAATTTCGGTGAAAGGCAACAACATGCACCCTGTCTATCAATTTCTTACCCAAAAAGCCAAAAATGGTAAAGAGGATAGCAAAGTGGAGTGGAATTTCCAAAAGTACCTCATCGATGAAAACGGACACCTCGTTCGGGTGGTTTCACCACGTGTTTTACCCAATGATCCGAGCATTATCGCATGGATAGAAAAATAGTGTAAATCGTTGAAATTTTGTTGATAAGTTAAGGCTTTTGAGCCCTTTCAAAGCACCTTGTTAGAGGTGCTTTTTTTTATTTTTGTTTATACGAAAATTAACACCATACTCAAACTAAAACAACATGGCTGAAGACGAAAAAAGAGACAATTATTCGGCAGATAATATTCAAGTACTAGAAGGCCTAGAGGCAGTCCGCAAAAGACCCGCCATGTATATCGGCGACGTAGGCGTGAAGGGTTTGCATCACCTCGTTTACGAAGTCGTGGATAACTCCATCGACGAAGCGTTGGCTGGCTATTGTAATCACATCAACGTCTTTATCAACGAAGATAATTCCATCACGGTAACAGATAACGGTCGGGGTATACCTACCGCTATGCACACCAAGGAAAAGAAATCTGCGCTTGAGGTCGTCATGACCGTATTACACGCTGGTGGTAAATTCGACAAAGACACCTATAAAGTGTCGGGCGGTTTGCACGGAGTTGGTGTATCATGTGTAAATGCCTTGTCTATACACATGCGCACAGAGGTGCATCGCGAAGGCAAAATTTTTGAACAAGAATATTCCATTGGTAAGCCATTATATGCGGTTCGCGAAATTGGCACCTCAGACAAAACAGGAACCATTCAGACCTTCAAGCCTGACCACACCATTTTTGAGTCAACAGAATACAACTTTGATACACTCGCGGCGCGCATGCGTGAACTTGCCTTTCTCAACAAAGGCATTACTATCACGCTAACAGACAAACGCATTGTCGACGAAAACAACGTACATCCGACTTCAACCTATCATTCCGAAGGCGGTCTTAAAGAATTTGCTTCTTACCTTGATCGTAACCGAGAAGCGCTTATCACTGATGTTATTTATTTCGAAGGCGAACGCGAAGGCATTCCGGTAGAGGTTGCGCTTACCTACAACACTTCTTATACCGAAAACATCCAGGCCTACGTCAATAACATCAATACCCATGAAGGAGGTACGCACTTATCTGGTTTCCGACGTGGTCTCACCAATACCCTTAAAAAATACGCCACTGACTCGGGTATATTGGCTAAAGAAAAAATTGAAATCGATGGCGATGACTTCCGAGAAGGGCTCACAGCCGTTGTTTCGGTAAAAGTACAAGAGCCGCAATTTGAGGGGCAAACCAAAACCAAATTAGGCAACCGCGAGGTCACAGCACCTGTAAGTCAGGCGGTTTCTGAGATGCTTTCTGCTTACCTAGAAGAGCATCCGTCAGAAGCTAAACTGATCGTTGAGAAGGTTATTTTAGCCGCTAGAGCACGTCATGCAGCGCGCAAGGCCCGTGAAATGGTACAACGCAAAAATGTCCTAACCGGTTCTGGACTACCTGGTAAACTTGCCGACTGCTCAGAAAAAGACCCGGCTGCCTGTGAGGTATACTTTGTCGAGGGAGACTCTGCGGGTGGAACTGCCAAACAAGGCCGAGACCGACACTTTCAGGCTATCATGCCTTTGCGTGGAAAAATCCTCAATGTAGAGAAAGCCATGCAACACAAAATCTTCGAAAACGAGGAAATCAAAAACATTTACACGGCGTTGGGCGTGCGCATAGGTACAGAAGAAGATTCCAAAGCCCTTAACCTAGAAAAGCTGCGCTACCACAAGATCATCATCATGTGTGATGCCGACGTAGATGGTTCGCATATCGAAACGCTCATTCTTACCTTCCTTTTCCGTTACATGAAAGAACTCATCGAAAAAGGATATGTGTATATCGCCACTCCGCCACTTTATCAAGTTAAAAAAGGAACGAAGTCCGAATACGCTTGGAACGAGGATCAAC
Source organism: Sphingomonadales bacterium (assembly GCA_046074325.1). Taxonomy (GTDB): domain Bacteria; phylum Bacteroidota; class Bacteroidia; order Flavobacteriales_D; family Crocinitomicaceae; genus UBA952. The sequence goes on along the minus strand of JBJTNX010000136.1, from coordinate 5,537 downwards.
GCGACCGCCTCATTCAAGAGCTCAAAGGTGGCGGTTCTGAATCATCAGTAAACGTACAGCGCTACAAAGGTCTTGGTGAAATGAACGCCGAGCAGCTTTGGGAAACCACCATGAACCCAGAGAGCCGTACCTTACGCCAAGTGACCATCGAAAACGCTGCTGAGTGCGATCAAATATTCTCGATGCTCATGGGCGACGACGTCCCGCCGCGTCGTGAGTTTATAGAGCGCAATGCCAAATATGCAAAAATCGATGCTTAAGCAACTTCAGCAATTTTTTGTAAAGCCGTTTATCCTTTTCTGGATAGCGGCTTTTTTCTTGGGCTTAAACGCATTTATACGTTCGGAACCTAAACTTAAAAGAGAACTGCCATTGGCCTGCCCTCGTCCTTTAACAGGAGAAGAAATTGTTCCCCATATCGCGTATTCGCTCTCCTACAATGAACAACACAAACAAGCAAATTGGGTGGCTTATATGCTCATCAAAACCAACCTAGGAAACGGCGTTGAGCGCAGTAATCGCTTTACTGATGATCCGTTAGTGGCAGCTTCATGTGCCACAAACGCAGATTATGCGAAAAGTGGCTATGACCGCGGGCATCTCGCACCAGCCGCGGACATGAGTTGGTCTATTCAAGTCATGAAAGAGTCTTTTTATTATAGCAACGTGAGCCCTCAATTGCCAGGTTTCAACCGAGGAATTTGGAAAATTCTCGAAGAAAAGGTGCGCCAATGGGCAGCAGTTTACGACACCGTTTACGTGGTTACGGGCCCAATTCTTGAGCAGGGCTTGCCCACTATTGGGCCCCAAAAAGTGAGTGTTCCAAAAGCCTATTTTAAGGCGCTCATTGCCCCAAGGCAGCAGAAAGGAATCGCTTTTCTTCTACCCAACTCGAAGTCCGATGCGTCGGTTTTTAATTATTCAATTACCATTGATGCGCTAGAAGGCATCCTAAAAAGAGATTTATTTTTTCAGCTACCAGATGATACAGAAGAAAAAATAGAAGGATATCTTCATGTGTGGCCATAGATGGGCATTACTTTTGGTCACAAAAAAAACCGCCACATGGGCGGTTTATAGCGTGCTTATAAAAAGTTGTTTAGTGTACTTCTTGTGCGTAGGCGGTAGCATCTAATAACGCATCGTATTCTGAGGCATTTGAAACACGTACCTTAACCATCCAGCCTTCGCCATAAGGGTCATTGTTGACAAGCTCGGGGTTGGCCTCCAATGCTTCGTTAAATTCAATGATTTCACCGCTCATTGGTAAGAATAAATCAGAAACAGTTTTAACGGCTTCTACACTACCAAATACTTCTTCTTGAGCCATGGTTTCACCAACGGTTTCTACTTCGACATAAACGATGTCGCCGAGTTCGCTCTGGGCAAATGCCGTAATGCCAATTGTGGCGATATCGCCTTCTAGTTTAACCCATTCGTGGTCTTTAGTGTACTTGAGTTCTGCTGGAATATTCATGTTTCATTGATTTGTAACAAATGTACACATTTTGACTGAATCATCATGCGGACAACACTTTTCTTTCCTTATGAGAATGCTTAACTTTGTCACATGACTTCTGAACAGTACAAAGCCCTTCAAGCACGCCTTTCCACCATTCAAGCGTTTTTAAAAATCGATGAAAAACGACTGCAATTAAAAGAAGAGGAACTCAAGACCCAAGACCCTTCTTTTTGGGATGATCCTAAAAAAGCGGAAGAAAAAATGAAACAAATTCGAGGTCTTAAATTTTGGGTAGATACTTTTGATCGTACGGCAAGTGCGGTGGCAGATTTAGACGTTTTGATTGAGTTTGTTCGCGAAGGAATGGCTGAAGAAGCTGAGCTCAATGATCAATATGCCAAGCTTCTTGAAGAAATTGAAGAGCTCGAGCTTAAAAACATGCTCTCTAATGAGGAGGACAGCCTCTCGGCAGTCTTACAAATTACGGCAGGTGCGGGTGGTACCGAAAGTTGCGACTGGGCCAGTATGCTGATGCGCATGTACCTCATGTGGGGCCAGAAACACGGTTATAAAATCACGGAACTCAACTTTCAAGAAGGCGATGTCGCTGGCGTCAAGACGGTTACTTTGGAGTTTGAAGGCGAATTTGCTTTTGGTTATCTCAAAGGCGAAAATGGCGTTCATCGTTTGGTTCGCATTTCGCCATTCGACTCCAATGCCAAAAGACACACTAGTTTTGTTTCCGTTTACGTATATCCACTCGTAGACGATCAAATCGAGATTCACATCAATCCGGCAGATATCACCTGGGAGACCTTCCGATCTGGCGGAGCCGGCGGCCAAAATGTCAATAAAGTAGAAACAGCAGTACGCCTCCGACACGCACCGTCGGGAATTATCATCGAAAACTCTGAATCGCGTTCGCAGTTGGCCAATAAAGAAAAAGCCCTGCAATTGTTGCGTTCCCAACTTTATGAACTTGAATTGCGCGAGCGCATGGAAAAGCGCAATGAAATTGAAGCTGGCAAAAAGAAAATAGAGTGGGGGAGTCAAATTAGAAATTACGTAATGCACCCCTACAAACTAGTTAAAGATGTGCGCACAGGCACCGAAACCGGTGATGTTGACGCTGTAATGGATGGTGCATTGGATCCCTTTTTAAAGGCCTTTTTAATGCAATATGGCGGCTAATTAAAGGCAGTCAATCAGTTGCTCTAGCGCTATTCCTCTAGATCCTTTTAATAAAATAAGCTTATTTAGAAGCGGTTTGTTTTCTAACGCAATTTTTAATTGGGCTGTATTTTCGAAACCTGTTGGGTTAAGTTGCTTAAAAATTGGCCCAACTGTCAAAAATTGAATTTTGTTGTCAAGCAAAAATTCGAGCACTTTTTGATGTTCCAATGGGCCTTCGTTTCCGAGTTCGAGCATATCACCAAGAATCACCATTTTTGAGTCATGGGCAATTTCGACAAAGGAGTTCAGCGCACTCAGCATACTCGATGGATTCGCATTATAGCAATCGACAATGAGCGTATTGTTTTTGGTTCGCTCAACCTGTGAGCGCTTATTTGTTGGAATGTAAGAAGCTATGGCCTGATTCATTTGCTCGGGACTAACCCCAAAATGAGCGCCTACACAAAGTGCGGCCAGAAAATTATAAAAGTTATACTTTCCGATCATTTGTGTATCGATCACCTCAGACTGATATGCGTCTTGTTGCCAAGAAAAATGGACGAAAGGATCGAGATATGCTAAATTACCTCGGAGCGCGCCATTTTGTTGTCCGAAAGTTGTGAGTAATGGGGTTCTGGCACTTGCAGCCTCCATTAAAATCGGATCATCGGCATTGACAAATAACACACCTTTGTTTGCAGATACATGATCGAATAATTCGGTTTTGGTTTTCAAAACGCCTTCGAAATTGCCAAACCCTTCTAAATGCGCTTTCCCAATGTTGGTAATCAGGCCATGTGTGGGTATGGCAATACGACAAAGCTCATCAATATCGAATAATTTGTTGGCGCCCATTTCAATGATGGCTACCTGATGGGAAACGTTGAGTTGCAGTAGGGTAAGAGGCACGCCAATATGGTTATTGAGATTGCCTTGTGTGCAGAGTACGTTATATTTGGTTTGCAGCACGCAATTGAGCAATTCTTTGGTGCTGGTTTTTCCATTGCTTCCGGTAATGGCAATGATGGGTATCGTAAAACGCATCCGGTGTGCGTGTGCTAATTGTTGTAAAAAATCAAGCCCATTTGCTACCAGGAAAATAGCTTCGCCTTGAGCATACTCAGCTTCGTCTACGATGGCAAATTTGGCGCCATTATCTAGTGCTTGTTGGGCAAATGTATTGCCGTTGAAATTCGCTCCCTTGAGCGCAATATACATGCAGCCCGGTTTGATCTGTCGGCTATCGGTACAAATACCAGTGCATTGATCGAAAAGTTGGAGCCATTTTTCCATAACACAAAGTTGCAAAAAAAAAGCCCGACGAATCGGGCTTTTCTAAGAACTTTTCAGCGCTTATTCTTTGATACCTGGTCGGCGTGAGCTACCAATGCGGTCCATTGCACAACGGAAACCAATTGTAGCTGTTGCTTTGTCTTCATCGAGGAAGCGTCGGTTTCCTACAGACAGCCAATAGGCGCGATCTGCCCAAGAACCTCCTTTGTATACGCGGCTCTTGTCAGAAACGAGCGTTGTAGGCCAGCCTGATTTACCGGCGTTAATTTGCTCATTGCCGAGGTTGTAATTCTCGTGCTCACTTTGATACATAACGAGTTTCGGATCGCGAAGACCACTATTGATTTCCTCTTTACGCTTCGAATTATTGTAATAAATAGAAGATTCTAAATCGCCGTCGAGGTAGTCGATGTAATCGTCTTTGCGGTAGTTCAAACGACCTGCGTTTTCTTCTACTGTTACGTCTCTCCAACGCTGGCTACCTTTTGTGGTGGTAATGAATTCGCTTAGACCGTTACGTAGAGTCATGATCCAGGTAGTAATGGTAGGATCTGTACTATAAGATAAGAACTTGCGCTCGAGGTACTCACGACTGAAAAGTGCGGTATCTATCCCTAAATAAGCAGTTGGTTGTTCGTAATCGAAAGCCAAGGCCATGAGTTCAAGTAGGTCTTGTTTTTTAGCACCTTCTTGGATTTCATTTGGCAAGTCTTTGTTGAACAATACGCGCTCGATGTATGCAGATGCAGCAATTGTGCGTCCTTGATTGTGTAGCGCAATAGCGGTATCTAGCATCATGTTGAGTGTATCCAAGAACTCAAATTGCATACGCTCTTGCGAGGTAAATTGTGAGTTATTCGAGATGTAATAGTTTGAAGGTGCATTGAACTGGTATTTACGCGGGTCTTGTTTGGCGTATACTCGAGAATTCATTGGGTTGTTATTTACCGATCCTGGCTTCGGTGCATTTTGTGCACCTGAAGAGTCGGTAGATCCGGCGCTTGTATCTTTGGTTGTGCTTTTGCCAGACATATTAGACTGGTAGTTGGCACCGGCATCTTGCGCATATTTCTTGTTGGCGTGTGCCAAATATTTTACGCGCGCAAATTCGTTAACAAATTCTTTCATGCCGTGTACATCGTAAATGTTTTCGTTGGCTTTAACCGGTTTGTCATATAGACCGTTCGGAACTAAAAGTTGAGTCTGGAACTTATTGCCTCGGAATGGCATAAAACCTTCTGCAACCTCTGAGGTCAATGGACGGTAGACATCCATAACCCATTCGGAAACGTTTCCTGCCATGTGGTAAAGACCGTAGTCATTTGGCCAAAATGCATCGACGCGATCCGTGATGTCTGCACCATCGTTCAAACGACCAGCAACACCCATCATGTCACCTTTGCCACGCATGAAGTTTGCTTGGATAGCTCCGGCAAATTGCTCTTCATCTTGACGTACGTAGTGGCCATCCCAAGGATAAATGCGACGGTCATTGATATTCTCAGAACCTTCATCGAGGTTACCAATTAGACCAAGAGCAGCGAATTCCCATTCAGCCTCGGTTGGTAGACGGTAAGCTGGCAATAAGATGCCGTCTTCCATTTTGACA
>JBJTNX010000135.1:0-3017 GCA_046074325.1 Sphingomonadales bacterium | reverse complement strand
ATGAACGAGCTCAAATACGTGACTTATCAGCGTTTATTTCAGCAATTGGATGCCATCGAAATTGAAAATTATGGCACTTTTCAAGGTTATGCAAATAGAGACTCTTTAAGTTACTTGAGTACTTACGGGATTGAGGATATCCCAACTATTTTCCGAGGGACTTTACGACGCCCACCTTTTTGTGAAGCATGGAATGTTTTTGTACAATTGGGCATGACCGAAGACCATTTTCAAATCCATGAATCAGAGAAACTTACGCCCAGACAATTTTTAAATGCTTTTTTACCGTTTCAAGAAGGTGTAAGTGTAGAAGATAAACTTTCACAATTCGTCGCGAATAACCAGCAAATTTTTGAGCTTTTTGAAGCAATTGGACTTTTTGAAGATAGCGAACCTATCGGTCTTCCAAACGCGAGTCCTGCACAATTATTACAACATATTCTGGTCGATAAATGGCGCTTGTATCCAGGAGACAAAGACATGATCGTCATGGTGCATCAAATACAATATTCGCTGGGATCAAAACGTTATCAGATCGAAAGCTCGCTCGTTGTAGAAGGCCAAGATGAACGCTACACAGCAATGGCCAACACCGTTGGATTGCCTGTAGCCATAGCTTGTAAACTCATATTGAACGGTCAAATTCAAGAAAGAGGGGTAACACTTCCCGTTAGTTCCGAAATTTATGAACCCATCCTGAATGAACTCGAAGCATTTGGCCTTATTTTTAATGAATCCGAAAAACAAATCTAAAAATGGAAAACCAAGAAAATCAAATGAATATCGAACTATCTGAAGACATCGCTTTGGGTATTTATTCTAACCTCGCTATTATCACGCATTCGCCTGCAGAGGTGGTTTGTGATTTTGTTCAGATCATGCCGGGAATGCCAAAAGGTAAAGTGCGCTCAAGAGTGCTGATGACGCCGCAGAATGCCAAGCGTTTTTTGCATGCTTTAGCTGAAAACATTGAGAAATACGAACAACATTTTGGTCCTATCGACGAGCCTCAAGCAGGTTTCCCACCTATGAATTTCGGTACGCCAAGCACCATGGCATAAAACGACTATGTGGACGCTCAGCGTTTGTATTCCTGTATATAACACCGATGTGCGCGCATTGGTCGCTGAACTCTGTTCGCAAATTGATTCTATTTCAAGTGGGCAAATCGATTTGATTTTACTTGACGATGCCTCCACCTCGACTTTTCAAGCGCTCAATCAATTTACACATCCGAGGGTAAAGTTGGTGGTACTTCCGCAAAATGTTGGCAGGGCTAAAATTCGCAATGCATTTCTAAGGCATACCTATGCTGACTACTTGCTTTTCATTGATGGAGATAGTACAATCAAATCCCCGACGTTTTTAGCCGATTATAAAAATTACCTCGACAAGCACCCTGCATCTAAAGTATTGGTAGGCGCAAGTTGCTACCAACAAAATGCACCTGTTTACTCCAAGCGCCTACGTTGGAAATATTCAACAAAAAGGGAAAGCTTGTCTTTTTCCGTCCGGAAAGAAAATCCAGCACACGGTTTCAAGACCAATAACTTTTTGGTAGACAGAAAAGTACTTGAGCAAAATCCTTTTGATGAAAACCTTGCGGGCTACGGGCATGAAGACACCTTATTTGGCTTGCAATTGCAGCAAAACCAAATACCCATTGCGCACATAGATAACCCGGTTTGGAATCTTCATGTTGATACCAATCGCGTTTTTATTCAAAAGACCGACCAGGCGCTCCGAAACTTACTTTGGATTCATGCAAATTACAATTTGAAGTCAATTGATTTACAAAGTCGCTTACTAACGCAATATGTTACATGGAAAAAAAGAGGGGGTATATTTTTAATACTTTTAAAAAGCCTTTCGTTGGCTGCGCCCATTTTGAAAGGGCTCCTGCTAACCGGTCTATCTCCAATTTTTATATTTGATGCATACCGGCTCGGACGGCTTTATCAATTAGACAAAAACGCGACGAACTACTTGCTTTAAAATTTCTTGATCTTTTCCCCAGTGTTCTTGTTGAGCTGCAACCCAACAGTTTTTTTTGAGTTGGGCTAATCTATCTGGGTTATTGATTAAATCCATGACACTTTTTGCAATACACGCAGGATTAACCATTTCCAGGATTTCTCCACAATCATATTGCTGAATGATATTTTGGATTTCGATTAATGGACTCGCTAATATTGGTGTGCCTGCCTGAATGTAGTCAAAAACTTTGTTGGGTAGTGCCAGCTGATAATTGAGACTAAGTGGTTTGTCCAGGGCAAGACCGAGGTCTGCAGCCGCGGTGAAGCGCATCAATTCATGATATGGTAAGCGAGGAACAAACCTAACTTTATTTTGAAGTGCTTGTTGTGCAACCAATTTTTTGATTTCCGGAATGACATCGCCATCGCCAACAAGGTAAAGAATGGCATTGTCGATTTGGGCCATTGCCAAGACAGCTTCTTCAATGCCGCGTTGCACATTTAAACCGCTTCCTTGAATAATGAGCATTTTCTGATGTGCTTCAAGCCCTAGTTCGATTCTGCTTAACGCGTTTAGTGATTCGAGTTTCTGAGGAACGTTGCGAACAACACTTGTGTTGATTTTATATTGAGCTTTGAAAATCTTGGCAATAGATTCATTGACGGTAATCATTTCTTCTAATTGGGGAAGTATGCGTTGTTCTATGCTTTTCCAAAATTTTTGAATTCGTGGCCGATCAATTAACTCAGGTACTTCTGTAAAAAGTTCATGGCTATCGTAAAGTAGTGGCTTGCGTTTGATTTTACTAGCTAAAAAAGCCGCAGGTAAGGTGTCTAGGTCGTTGGCAAATAGATAGTCTTGTTTGTTCCAACACAACATGAAAAATAGGCGAAGATTGAGTGCTGCATAGAACAGGGCTCCGTTTTCAAATCGTAATTTGATGCGTTTGGTTCGATAGCCTCGTGCGGGCAATACTGGACTATTCTTTTTTTGGCGACCTATTAAATGCACCTCAAATCCGAGTTCGATTAAAGCCGTGC